>JBCCLX010000041.1:0-16968 GCA_039026635.1 Pseudomonadota bacterium | reverse complement strand
GCTGGCAGCCGCATGAGGCGGTGGCGACGCGGCTCGCGGCGGGGCGCGGGCTGCTCCTGCCAAGCTTTGCCGAAGGGCTGCCCATCGTCATCATGGAGGCGCTCGCGATCGGCCGGCCAGTGATCGTGACCTACATCGCCGGCGTGCCGGAACTCGTCGATCAGGACTGCGGCTGGATCGTGCCGGCGGGCGATGAGGCGGCGCTGGCCGAGGCGCTGATCGCGATGGCGACCGCCAGCCCCGAGCGTCTGGCCGAGATGGGGCGCGAGGGGCGCGCCCGGGTCGAGCGGCTACATGATCAGCGAGCCAATGCCCTGCGGCTGAAGGACTTGATCGCCGAGGCCATTGCAGGCGCCGAGGCGCCCTAACGATCCCGCCCGTTGATCACGCCCGTGTCCATATCCTCGATGATGCGGGGCACGATCGCCATGGCTTCCCGCTCCGTCATCCCCGGGGCGAGGCGCGGATCATAGAGGATGCGCAGCAGCGCCTCATCGTGGCGCGTCAACAGGGCAAACTCCTGGTCATCGTTGAAGATCGAAGGGCGGACATTGGGATCGTCATTCGGCAGCCCCATGGCTTGGGCCAACTCCTCCTCCACGCAGGAGCGAGCCAACCTCGGCGGCAGCCCATCGCGGATGATCGCGAAGCCGAACAGGATCTCATCCCCGACCATCCCGGCCGTTCCCGACTGGCGCGCATGCAGGAAGAGACCGACGCAGGGCGTGTTGGCCGCGCGTCCGAAGCGATCCACCTGAGCGGCGAGGAAGTTACCGCCGGGCTGGCGGCGCAGCGCCACAGCCGCCGGCGCATAGTCCTGCGGACGCAGGAACAGGATGATGAAATTGGCCTGCTCCTTGGGCCCGCTCCGCGCGATGTCATGGCCCGTCGCCTCCGACAGGCGCTCAACCGTCTCCGTCACCGCCCGCACGTTCTCTGCCGTCCCGCGCCCAAGGCTCGTGATCTGCCAGCGCACCGGGCGCTGCCAGCGGCGCAACCGCCCGCCCTCGCTGATGCGCGGATCGGGCGCTGTGTGACCCGTCGGCGCCCGCCCGATCACGTCCTCCTCCGTACCGAAGGCGATGCGGCGAAAGTTATCCGCCAGCGCAAGATTGGAAACGGGGATGCCATCGGGTCGGCGATCGAGCCGCATCTTACCAAGGAGGAGCGCTGTTTCTTCATAACCGTCCCAGGCCGAGCCCGCATGATAGCCGGCGCAGGCCTGGCAGCCCAAGCCGATCCCCGAGAGCAGAGTCGCCACCAGGATACCGCCCGCCACTACCCCCGCCATCATAAGCCAGACCCCTCGAGGCGCCGATCATCGGCCCCGTTCCGCTGCGCAGCAGGCAGGAGCGGCGGCGCCGGTAGGTCACTGCCGTGCGCACCGCCCTCGGGGCGCAGCTCCGCCACGATCCGGCGCACGATCGGCATCGCCTCAGCCTCCGTCATGCCCGGGCGCAGGCGCGGATCATAGAGCAGGCGCAGCAGCCATTCGTCATGAGCCGTCAACAACGCAAACTCCTCGTCATCGTTAAAGATGGAGGGGCGCACCTCTGGGTGATCGTTGCCCAGGCCAAGCGCCTGGGTGATCTCCTCATGGATGCAGGAGCGGCGCAGCAGTCCGCCCACCTCCGAGCCCATCATAATCATACCGAAGACGATGGTGTGATTGTCATGCTCGGCCACCAGGTTGGTCGCCGCACAGACGACGTTCTCGCTATGACGCCAGAGATCGAAACTACGCCGCAGCGCCGGGTGCAGCCGGCCGAGCGCCACACTCACCGCCGGACGTTCCGCCCGGTCCGTGATCAGGATCATCAGGTTGACGCCATCATCGAGGGTCTTGTCGCGGGTTTTCGCGCTCGGCGCAGCCGTGGCGCTGTCCGATCCCGCAGTCCGGGGCTCGGAGCGCGACCGGCTCGGCACCGGAACCTCTACGATCTCGCGCCCCGTGAGCCGGCCGACACGCTCGAGAAAGCTCACGATCTCGACCCGGTCCTCCGGCCGCACGCCGCCGCCTACCATGCGGTAGCGGATCGGCTCCTCCCAGCGTTGCAGCGGATTAAGCGCTGCATTGGCATCGCTACCCGGCCGCTCGATATCCACTTCATGGCGCAGCGCGATGCGGCTGAAGTTCACCACCAGATCTTCGTTCGAAAACGGCGCATCCGCCGGCGCCGTCTCAGTGCGCAGATCGCCCACGGCCTTCAGCGTCGCCTCATAGGCCGCATAGTCCTCCGCGGTCGGCTGGCCCGTACAGGCTGCGAGCGGTATCAACAAAGCGGCGCGCAGGCCTCGGCGGATGTGGTTTCTAAATGTCATACAAGGAGAGTATGGGGAATGTGTGGACGATTTGCGACCGGGCTTATTGCGGGGCATCTCGACACGGCCGATTGGCTCGATATCGAGCGTGACGCCCCGGCGCCCGATTGGATCGAGACCGGCGATTTCAGCCTGGATGCCCCGCCCGCGGGCCCCTGGCCCCGGCCGAGCTGGAATGTCGCGCCGACGCAGCCTGTCGCGATCGTGATCGCAGGGCGCGAGCCAGGCGCGCCGCGTCGTCTGCGCACCGCCCGCTGGGGCCTCGTGCCGCGCTGGTGGTCAAAGCCGCTCTCCGAGCTGCGCGCCTCCACCTTCAATGCCCGCTCCGAAGAAGCGGCCGCCAAGCCCATGTTCCGCGACGCCTGGAAAACCGGTCGCTGCCTCGTGCCGGCGCTTGGGTACTATGAATGGACGGGCAAGGCGGGGGCAAAAACCCCCTGGTTCGTCGCGCCGCAGACCAATCGCCCTGGGCTCTGCTTCGCCGGCCTTTGGGCCCAGGCGACCGTGGATGGCGCCCCGCTCACGAGTGTCACGATCCTCACCTGCGCGGCGGGCGCGGCCACTAAAGCACTGCACCCGCGTGCCCCCGTCGCCCTCGCCTCCGACTGCTGGGATGCCTGGCTGTCTGGCAGTGCCGGGGTCGAGCTCATGCACCCCTGGCCTGACGAGCGAACAACAGTGCATGAGGTCGGCCGCGATGTTGGCAACGTCCGCCACGATCGCCCCGACTTCATCGACCCCGTCGGCCTCGGGCTCTAGCGTGATACCCCGGCAAGCCGCTGATCAAGGCCCCACCGGATCCAAGGCCATCAAAACGCCCATGACCCACCATCGCGCATCGCCGGGCGCGGCTGGAGGGCGGGCCGGTCGCGGTGGCCGCAGGCCGGCGCGGCCCGGGGCGACTGGAAGCGCGCCCCAAACGGCAAGACAGCCGCGATCAATCGGCCGCGATGACGGCCCCCCATTCGTTCTCCTCTTCCTTCCCGGGCAGGGCCAGGAAGATCAGGATGAGGATCTGCCCCATCACGGGCAGCAGCAACGCCAAGAGCCACCAGCCCGACATCGAGCGGTCATGCAGCCGCCGTGCTGCGACCGCCAAGAGCGGTAGCATCGTCGCGAGCCCGAAGAAGAAGGCGAGCGGCGAGGGCGCTTCATATTCGAAGAGAGGCTCGACCCCGTCCTGAGCCTGCATCGCCTCTGGCAGCTGCGCCACGGCCCCGAAGCCGAGCATCGTATCGATCGCCCCGAAGGCGACGTTGCCGAGAAGAACAAAAAGCAGGAACCACCAGAACTCGGGCCGGCGCGCGCGCCCGGAGAAAGAGAGATACTTCGAGAAGCAGCGGGCCACGGCCTCTGGCGGCGTCATCATCGGCTCAGCCCTGCGCCGCCGTGCCGCTGTCGCCTGCCGGGGCAGGTGCCGGTGCCCGAGCCCGCGCGGCCGCCAGCGTCGCTTTGAGATCCTGCTCCATCTGCTGCAGCTCGGCCTCGGCGGCCGCGCGTTTGGCCTTGCCCTCATCCGCGATGGCCAGGCTCTCCTCGATGGTCGCGATCAGCGTCTGATTGGCAGACTTCACGCGCTCGATATCGAAGACCCCCCGCTCGATCTGCTGGCGCACCTCGCGGTTGGCCTGCTGCAGGTTCTCGGCGTTCTTCGTCAGCAGCTCATTAGTCAGATCCGTCGCCTCTTTCACGACCTTGCCCGCCTCGCGGGAGCGCGCGATCGTCACGGCCTGGGCCAGCTGCGTGCGCCAGAGCGGCACGGTGTTTACCAAGGTCGAGTTGATCTTGTTGATCAGGCCTTTGTCGTTCTCCTGCACCAGTCGGATCGAGGGGAGCGACTGCATGGTGACCTGGCGGGTCAGCTTCATGTCATGCACGCGCCGCTCCAGCTCGTCGCGGGCAGTGCGCAGATCGCGCAGCTCTTGGGCCGCCATCACGCCCTCGCCCTCGGGCGCTTTCGCGACTTCCTGCTCCTTCTGGGCGATGTCGAACACATCCAGCCGGTGCAGCTTCGCCTCGCCGGCGGCGATGTACTCGCCGAGGTCGTCGTAGAAGGCGAGCGTCGATTCGTAGAGCTTGTCGAGGAACTTCACATCCTTGAGCAGCACCGCCTCGTGGCGCAAGAGCTCATCCGTGATCCCGTCGATCTGCCCCCTCACATCCTCATAATTGGCGATGAAATCGGCCACGGGCGAGGCACGCCCGATCATCTTTTCCCACCAGCTCTGCTTACGGTTCGGGTCGAGCTCGTCGACGTCGAAGCCGCGGATCGCGCTGACCATCGAGCGCAGGCTTTCCCCAGCGGGCCCGGTGTCCTTGTTGCGCACGCCCTCGAGCATGCTGTCCGAGATCTCGGTCAGCTGCTCCTGCGCGCCCGAGCCGAATTTGATGATCGACTGGGTGTCGGTCATGTCGAGCTCTGAGATCTTGGCCTCGATCGCGGCGCGTTCGGTCTCATCGGCCATATCGATGGGCACCACTTCGCCGCGCACCTCCGGGGTCGGTAGCGCGATGGCGGCCTCCGCTTCCTCCACCAGGGCGCGCACATGATCGGGCGCGGCCTCCTCGGGCGCTGGCATCGGCGTCGCAGTCGGCTCGGGCGTGGTGTTGGACATGGCGTGTCCTCCCTTCTTGGCCTGGCTTCAGGCGCTCTCGCGGCCGAGACGGTCCCGCAGGACCTCGATCTCGACTTCCAGATCGGTTTTGTCATCGGCGAGTAGCTTGTCGCGCCCGCGCGCAAAGCTCGCCTCAAGCTCGCCGAGCAACGCGAGATAGTCAGCCCGCAGCGCCGGATCTTCGAGCTTGTCGTGGTTCTCAGCGTATTTTCGCGTCGCCTCGCGGGCGCCGACCAGATGTACCGAGAGGTACTGCCGCGCCCGGGGCAGGTCCCGCGGGTCTTGCTCGATACGGCGCAACAGCGCCCGCACCTCGTCGCAGAGACAGAGGACGCGCTCATGGATCTCCGCATCCGGGATCGAGAGGGCATCGTCATGGATCGCGCGCAGCATCGCCTCCGCATCGGCCAGCGCATCTGCCACGCGACCATGCTCGGCGTCGGAGAGGTCGATGCCCTTATTCGCCATGGGATCGATCCCGAAGGCAACGATATGCGCGGCAGCGGCCAGGGCGCCGAAGCCGAAAGCGGCGACAATCCCACCGCCGCCCGCCAGCTGTGCCAGTGCAACACCGATATCGGCCGCTGCGGCCGCCAGGATCAGGCGCGGGACGGCTGGGCGCCGGGCTACGGCTCGCGCCTCATAGGCGCGCAGCGCCTTCTGCCCTTCCGAGAGGAGCCAGGCCCCTCCTTCGAGCGCGACGAAGCTCGCAAGCGCCAGCAGCGTCGCCACGAGATCGCCCGCGATCAACGACAGGAACGCGGCGATCAGGAGGGGGGCCGGCAGCAAGAACATCAGCCGCGCGCGGATATCAAGCCTCAGCGCATTGCGCCCGGCCAGCGACGCTGGCGTGCCACTCCCCGTGCGCCCCGCAATATCCGCCGATTGGCGGGCGCGCTTGCCGGCCTCGCCGGGGGAGTGGATGCCGCCGTAGCGCCGCGCCATCAGAGGGCCCGCTCTGCAGAGGTCTCGATCGCGGGGACCGCCGCCAGCGCCTGGCAGGAACTGACAAGCACCGTCATCGCGAGCACCCCGAAGGCAAGCCAGCGCACCCAGCCCTTGCCCATGGTGTCTCCTCCCTGATCGGCGGCTCCAGCGCGACGCCGAGGGCCTCGCTGTCTTCCAGTGCCTCCGATTTAACCATTGCTGATGTCGAAAACCAGAACCGCGACACCCCAAGCGCTTGTCCCGGCCGCGCTTGGGCCCAGTCTTGCGAGGGCAGAGTGGAGGAGCGCGTCCATGATCCCGTCCCGTCCTGCCCCGTCCTGCCGCCCGAGCCTGGCGCGGAAGAAACGCGGGACTTGCGTACTGCCTGGGCCGGTTTTGGCCCTTGGGCTCCTGCTTCTCACCGCTTGTACGGCGCCCGCGGTCCCTGAGGTCCCTATGGCACCGGCGACGGGTCATCCGCTGCAGGGCCGCGTGTGGGACAGGGCGGCGGGTGCGGAGATCACGCCCGAGACCCTGCTGCAGCGTCTTCACGAGGCGGATGTCACGATCCTCGGCGAGACCCATGACAACTCGGTCCACCACGCCCGCCAAGCCTGGTTGATCGCCGGCTTGGCGCCGAGCGGTGTTGCCTTTGAGATGATCCCGGCGGCTTCGGAGAAGGGGATCGCCGTCTTCCGCGAGGACGGGGGACGCGCGGCCGAGATCGGCCCTGCGATCGGCTGGGAGCGGCTTGGTTGGCCTGACTGGGCGCTCTATCGGCCGATCTTCGAAGCCGCGGGCGATGCGGTCCTCACCGGTGGCGGGGTGGCGCGCGCGGCCCTCGGGGCGGCGATGCGTGAGGGGGCGGCAGTGGCTTATGGCCGGGGTGCCGCGGATCTGGGGCTCGAACGCGCCCTACCAGCCTACGCTCAGGCAGCCGCCGAAGCGGAGATGATGGCCGCCCATTGCGACTTGCTGCCCGCCGAGAGTGCAGGGGGCATGGTCGAAGCGCAGCGCCTCCGCGATGCGAGCTTTGCCGCCGCGACCCTGCGTGCGCGCGAAGCGGGTGGCGGACCCGTCGCCTTGATCACGGGCAACGGACATGCGCGCACGGATCGCGGTGTGCCCGTCTACCTCGCGCGCGTGGCCCCTGAACTCACCCTCATCAGCCTCGGTCAGATCGAGACGGTCGAGGGCCGCGACGATCCGGCCGATTACGCCGCGGCCCATGCGTCGGGACCCGACGGCCTCGTCTACGACTATGTCTGGTTCTCGGCCGGCGTGCCGGGCCGAAGCGATCCCTGCGCCGTCTTTCAGTAGTCGGCCAGCGGAGAGGGCGGCTTACGTCCCGCGACGTACCCAAAAGAGCAGCGCTCCAGCGCCTGCCGTCCCGCTGGCGACGAGTTCATGGCCTTGCTCGCTGCAGAAATGGGGAATGTCGACCAAGGTCGCCGGGTCATCCGCCTCCACGCGCAGGATCTCACCTAGTGCAAGCGCCTGCAGGCGTTTGCGGGTCTTGAGAACGGGCAGCGGGCAGAGAAGCCCGCGGGCATCGAGCTCGGCGTGGTGATCGGGAGCGTCTGTCATGCGGGAAGGCTAACGGTCAGAGCAGGTCGGCGGCAAGAGTGGCGGCTCGATACGGTCAGAGCGGTGTCTCGACATAGGCGGGATCGAGGAGCCGGCGTTCTTGCAGCCATGGATGGACGCGCAGCGCCTCGAGCAGCGTGCGGTTCGCGGCATCTTCTTCGCCCATCTGAAACAGGATCAGCGCCTTGCCGGCCAGGGCCCCGAAATGCCGCGGCTCGAGGGAGAGAACCGTGGAGACATCGGCGAGCGAGGGGGCAAACTGGCCTTTGAGATAGAAGAGCGTCGCCCGTTGGTTCCAGCCCTCCGCATAGGCGGGCCAGCCTGCCGTCAGCTCATCGAGTACCGCGATGGCTGCATCGTAATCGCCGGCGCGGCGGCGATCGACGGCCTGGTCCATGAGCGCCTGTGCCGCCGCATCCGGTGCCTTGAGCCAGAGCGTCCAGATCCTGGCCGACAGCGCGCGGGCCTGTGAGGGCGTCTCGGCGCTGGCGAGCTGTTGATGAAGCGCATCGAGTTCTGCGGCGCGTGCCACAACCCCAGAACCGGCCGCCGCGGGATCGCTCGCGTGGGCGGCCGAATGGCCCGTGGCGAGCATGACGACGATCAGGAGGGCGAGCCTTGGCATGGCGCTATCATCCGCCTGAACGGTCGCGGCGCAAGGCCCTGCGGCGATGAGACCGATCAGGCGGAGGCGCAGTCGATGCAGCGGATCTGTGAGGGGTCGAGCTCCAGGCGCTTGAGCGCGATGGGCTCTCCGCATTCCTGACATTCACCGAAGCTGCCGTCGGCGATCCGGTCGAGTGCGGCTGTCAGCCGCCGTCGCTCTGCCCTGCGCCGTCGGCTCTGGGCTGTGGCCATGGCCTGCACCTGCAGCGCGTCCATGCGCGAGAGCCTGCCGACGGACTGTTGGTCGAGCGTAACGGGCGCACGGTCCTCGCGCGTTGCCGCCTCTTCTGCGTCGAGCGCGGTAAGCGTGTCGCGGATGAGGGCGGCGAAGCGGTCGATGGTCGTGGCATCCATGGCGCGAGCCTACGGCAAGAAGGCCCGCGCCGGCCAGCGGCGCTCAGCGTTTGCCGAGGCGGCGTGCGATCTCCGCGATATGCGCAGGCCCGACCTCGCAGCATCCGCCCACGATGGTGGCACCCTTGGCGATCCAGCGCTCAACATGGGCGGCGTAGGCCCCTGGGTCTAGATCCGTGCGGGCTTTGAGCACATCGACGCTGCGATCGCTGTCGAGCGCCGAGATCGAGACGAAGCCGTTGGCATAGCCGCCGAGAGCGCAGTCGAGGCCCGGGAGTGCCGCGCGGATACCCTGAAGCGCTCTAGTGACGGCCTCGGGCGAATGCTGTTGAAAAAGTCGGCGTTGAAGTCGTCGCGACCGCCTGATTCAATCGTCTGAAGAAGAGGGAGGATCGGGCGATGATGGGACCGCGACAGGTGGCGCAGGGGTCGCTGTTCTACGAGTTCTCCATCGAGGATCACGTTCCTCGGGATCATCTCGTTCGGAGGATTGACCGGTTTCTGGACCTCTCGGAGATCCGGATTTTCCTCGCGCCGTACTACAGCGCCATCGGCCGGCCATCGATCGACCCCGAGCTCATGATCCGGATGCTGCTGGTCGGCTACTGCTTCGGTGTGCGATCTGAGCGGCGGCTTTGCGAGGAGGTTCATGTGAACCTCGCCTTCCGCTGGTTCTGCCGGCTCGATCTGACCGATCCCGTGCCTGATCATTCGAGCTTCTCGAAGAACCGTCACGGGCGCTTCCGAGACAGCGATCTTTTCCGCCACCTCTTTGAGACCGTGCTGACGCGCTGCATCGCAGAGGGCCTCGTCGGCGGTGAGGCTTTCGGTGTCGATGCCTCGATCGTCCAGGCGAACGCGAAGCGGCTGAACAAGGTCGAGGCGGCGGACTGGACCCCAGAACGCGTGACCCGAGCGGTGGAGGAGTATTTCGAGACACTCGACGACGAGGCTTTCGGCGAGGCAACGCCTGTGAAGCCGAAGGTGCTCTCGCCGGTCGATCCCGCGGCCCGCTTCACCGGGGCCAAGAAGACCTATTCGATCTTCGCCTACTCGACGAACTATCTGGTGGATCTCGACAACGCGGTCATCGTCGACGTCGAGACCACCGCGCCGATCCGCCAGGCCGAGGTTAGCGCAGCGCTCGACATGCTTGACCGGACTGAGGCGCGGACGGGCCTCTACCCCGAGCGCTTCGTCGGCGATGGCGCCTACGGCAATACCGAGACGCTGGGCTGGTTGGTCGACGAGAAAGGGATCGAGCCGCATGTGCCGGTGATCGACAAGTCGGGCCGCGACGACGGCTCCTTCGCCCGAGCCGACTTCACCTTCGAGGCGCGCAACGACCGCTACGTCTGCCCCGCCGGCAAAGAGCTGCTGCCGGGCCGGCGCAACTTCCAGACGATCCGCTCGGCGCCCAAGGACGATGACACGGTTCAGTATCGAGCCGCGAAGGCAGACTGCTCGGCCTGCGCCTTCAAGGCCCGCTGCTGCCCGAAGGCACCGAGCCGGAAGATCACGCGTTCGATCCACGAAGGCGCACGCGACCTCGCTCGGGAGATCGCTAAGACCGACGCCTTCGTCGCGTCCCGCCGGGCTCGGCGAAAGGTCGAGATGCTGTTTGCGCACATGAAGAAGATCCTCGGTCTCGACCGCCTACGCCTGGGAGGACCAAACGGCGCCAAAGACGAGTTCACCCTCGCCGCCACCGCCCAGCACCTCCGCAAGATGGCCAAACGCCTTCCCGCAACAGCGTGAGGGGCTGTTGGGCGCCCTCTGCGAACAGCTTCTATCGCGCCGCAACACGTTGTTTTTCAACAGAATTGGCGAGGAGCAGTTTACGAGCAGCGCTTCGGCGCCGGCGGCACGAGAGGCGGCGAAGGCTGCGGCCAGCGGCTCGCCCGAGCGCAGGCGCGTGCCCTCGACATCGTCGACGCTAAAGGCCGTCCAGGCTGGGCAACCGGTCTCGACGATCGCGGCTGTGGCAGCGACGCCTTCTGAGATCGTCGACATCGTCTCAGCGATGATCATCGAGACATGCGGCGCCTGGAGCGCTGCGAGCCGGCGGAACTCTTCCAGCGCCACCGGGTAGCTCGGCACACGCTCGGGCCGGTAGCTCATCTCCAGGGGCGGCAGGCTACCGGCGAGGCGCACGGGCCGCTCCACACCGGCCACCGCCGCCTGCGCCAGCCGCACGGCCTCGCCCTGCAGCCGATCCGTCAGATCCTCATAGCCGTTGCGCAGGAGCCGCCGGGGCGTGGCGGAATAGGTGTTGAGCGTGATCACATCGGCGCCCGCGGCGACGAAATCGCTGTGGACGGCCGTCACGAGCTCCGGCTCATCCATCATCACCTGCGCCGACCAGAGCGGCACGGCTTTCTCCGCCTTGCTCCGCCGCGTCAGCTCCATCCCCATGCCCCCGTCGAGCACCACAATGCCCGCCGGCCCGGTCGCTGCCATGTCCATGATCGATCCTCTAGGGCTCAGAGGCGCTCCGCTCGAGCGCCCGGAGGTCGACATAGAGCGCAACCGCCAACTGCGCCATGACCAATGCACAGACACCGTAGCCGATGGAATGTAGGCCGAAGCCGAGGCCCGGGATTGTGTTGTTGAGCGCGGGGACCGCCTCGTCGATGCCGATGAGGATCAGCGACAAGACGATGAGCGGACCGACGATCAGGAGCGCAATCGGCCAGCGCATCGTTTTGGTCAGCGCAGCGCTGCGCCGCAGGGCGCCGAAGCCCCGCCCCTCTTCCATGACAACGGGCATCAGGACGGCACAGTAGGCCAGGAACCAGATCGCCGGCAGGACGAAGGCGAAGAGGCTGACAAGCAGAAGGGACGAGGCCAGCAGGCAGGCGGCGACGAGCGAGAACATGCGATCAAGGCCATGTTGTAGGGCCCTCATCATATCCGGCGTCTCACCCCGCTCGACGGCGAGGCCAAGGCTGGTCACTGCCCCGAAACCGAGGGTTATCGCCAAGGACCCGACAACGGTTGCCGCTGCAATGCTGAGGAATTGCGACAGCGTCGCGTCCAGGATCATCGTTTCGGTGAAACCGGGGGGCAGCAAGATCCAGTGGCAGGCTTCGTCGATGACGTGGGCTGCTGTGCCAATCACGATGCCCGGAAGAAGGCACTGCCTGCTGAGCGCGAGGCCTCCGAAAAACGTCTCGCTCAGGCGACGTCGGGGCTGGCGACCCCGCTGGGCGGGTTCTGTGTCTGTCGGATGCATGCGGACAACCTCTTGCTAAAAAGCTCGCAGGGAGCAATTTAATGGATTTTTTAATGCATGCAAAATGCTTTCCATGACGACCCATCGCGCCAAGGCATGCTTGGCGCGCCTGGCACTGCCTCAGCGAAGCGGTCTAGCCATGCGGAGCGACGAGGCTCCCTTCAGGCGGTATCGGCGCTCCAGCTGAGGGAAAGGAGCTCGAGATAGAGCGCAACGGCGATCTGCGCCGCGAGCAGCGCGCACCAGGCCGAGACGAGCCAGGCAACCGGGTAGCCGACGCCGAAGGCAATGTCGTTCAGCGCTCCGGCAAGCAACCCCGCGCCTTGGGTCAAGATGGTGAAGAGGACGAGCAGGATCACCATCAGAAAGGCGATGGGCCAGCGATACCCTTTGGTGAGCGCAGCACTCCGCCTGAGGGCACCGAGGATCGTGCCGTCGACCATGACGACGGGCATGACCACGGCGAAGACCCCGCAGAGCCAGATCCCCGGAACGATCAGGGCGACGGTGCCGAAGAGCAAAGCAGCGCCCACGATCAGAAGCACGGCGGCGACAGGGATGATGCGCGAGGTCGCTTGGCGGAGCGCCTGCATCACCCGAGGCGTCTCGTCACGCATTGCGACTAGTCCAAGGCTCGTTAGCGCGGCCACATGCATCGAGGCGACGATCAGCAGGATGCCGATCCGAGCGAGGCTGTCCAACAGAAGGGAGAACGCCTCTTCAAGGCTCAGGGTCGGCGGCACGGGATCGTCAGGGGCGAAGACCGCACTGATCTCGATGAGGACCTCCGCCGAGACGCCGATGGCGAGCCCTGGCAGGAGACAACGGTGGCTGAGTGTGAGCGCCTGGCGCAGGATCGTGAGCAGGTGAAGCGGTGGCTGGGTCGCATGGGGCCTGCGTACGCCGTCGATCGTTGTCATTTGGGTGGCCTCCCTTCGGCAGAAGACAAGACCACTTCAATGTATGCATTATTGGACGTGACTGCCAGAGCGCCGCGGCGGCAGGGTTGCGATTAAGCCTTGGTCTTCGCGGCCTCGATGGACTTCATCAGGATCGCCTCGGCTTCGGCCTTGTCGCTCCAGCCGATGACCTTCACCCATTTGCCGGCTTCGAGGTCCTTGTAGTGCTCGAAGAAGTGCTTGATGCGCTCGCGGGTCTTCGGCGCGATGTCTTCCAGGTCCTGAATGCCGGCCTGGAAGGGATCGACCTTTTCCACGGGCACGGCGATCAGCTTGTCGTCCATGCCCCCGTCGTCCTCCATCTTGAGAACGCCAACGGGGCGGCAGCGGATCACGACGCCGGGCGCGAGGTCGAAGTCGCAGAGCACAAGCACATCCGTCGGATCGCCGTCGTCATGCAGCGAGTTGGGCACGAAGCCGTAGTTGCAGGGGTAGAACATCGGGGTGTTGACGATGCGATCGACGAAGACGGCGCCTGAGTCCTTGTCGATCTCATACTTCACGGGCGCGCCGCCGCCAGCGCCGCCGGTGATCTCGATGACCACATTGATGTCGGTCGGCGGGTTCTTGCCGGCGGGGATCGCGTCGATGTTCATGGGGGCCTCCTGCTACGGGGTCGCGTTCAGCGGGCGGCTAGCATGCCGGGCGCATGCAGGGAAGGCTGCGTGGTGCAAAGCCGCTTGGCACGGCCAAACCGGACGCGTGATCAGGGCGCCGGCGCTGCTGCTGCATCAATGGCGGCGAGCGTCGCGTCCCATGCCAGCAGGATCGAGGCGTGACGGTTCTTGTAGTCCCGTGCGGGCAGCAGCGCTTCCAAGCCATCAAAGGGCGCGGCCGGCGGTTCTGCCCCGTCCTTCAGCATGGCGCGCAGCTGCTCGCGCCCGTGCTCGATCTCAGCACGCGTGCGCCCCAGCACCGTGGCGCCGAGGACCGCCGCTGAGCTCTGCCCCAGCGCACAGGCTTTCACGTCCTGACCGAAGGCCCCGATCTGCTCGCCCTCCATCATCACATCGACCGTGACGGTCGAGCCGCAGAGGGGCGAGCGCTTCTTGCCGGTCCCATCCGGCGCCGTCAGCCGCTCGGCAAAGGGCACCTCGGCCGCGAGCGCCAAGATGCGCTCTGAATACAGCTTCATGAGATCGGCCTGGGCGGACATCACACGTCTCCGTTCACATTATCGCAGAAATAGACGTGAAGGCGGGCTACGGGAAGGCCATGACACCGAGCCCGCTTGCCGCATGGCGGCAAGGCTGCCACAGGAGGCAGGCAGTGTGAGGATGTTGCCATGACCGACGGCCCCGAAAGCGATGCCTCGATGGAAGACGCCCCGAAGAACGACGCCCCGAAGAACGACACCTCTGCGGAGGCGTCGCCCCAGCGCCTGTCCACCATCGCCACCGATCCCGAGACTTTCCTCGCGAGCCTGAAATGGGACGCCAACGGGCTGATCCCGGCGATCGCTCAGGACGCGGCGGGTGGGCAGGTGCTGATGATGGCCTGGATGAACGCGCAAAGCCTACTCGAGACGATCCATACCAAGCGGGTAACCTACTGGTCACGCTCGCGTGCAGCCCTCTGGCGCAAGGGCGATACCTCGGGCCATGTGCAGGATCTCGTGGATCTGCGCGTCGACTGCGATCGCGACTGCCTCCTGATGCTCGTCAACCAGACCGGCGCCGCCTGCCACACCCATCGCCGCAGCTGCTTCTACACCGCCCTGCGCGACGACACGGAAGTGGAGCTGATGCCCCCGATGGAATGACGGTTGCGAGAAGAAGTAGGCGGTCTTTTGGGGGCTTTAGATGCCTTTCGCCATCCCAGGTTGCGGGAGTGGTTCTCGCTAAAGGACGCTCTCCCGCGCGCCGAGCTCCAAAGTTGTTTGCAATAAGGAGCTGACGACAGTCCTAGCGCTAGGTAATGCGCCCCCTATCGACGCGGTGTAGAGATCCGCAGCATAGATCCTACCACTTGGAGACGCGATGATCGGAAAACTCTGGCGAGAAGTCACGTTCATGGTCGCATTCGGTGCGACGCCGAGGATTATCCTGCGCTACCTTCTGGATCTTCCCCATCGGCGGCGTGCTGCAAGGAAGCTGCCCGAGGCCGAGCAAGAGGCGGACGGCCTCTCGCTGTCGCGCAATTGGATTGGGACCCATGGCACACATTGGAAGCGGGTCTTGGATCGTGTGGGCCTGCACGAGGAGGGAGACTGGCGTATTCTGGAGATTGGCTCCTTTGAAGGACGCTCAGCGGTCCACTTCCTAAGGACCTTTCCGCGGGCTCACCTAACATGCGTGGATCCCTGGCAACCCTATGCGGGCATTCCTGACTACACCGCTCAGCATGAAGCGCGCTTCGATGCCAATACTGCACCATACGCCGATAGGCTGAGGAAATTCAAAGGAGCTTCTCAGCGCTTCTTTGTAGAGGAGGCAAGAGAGGAGATTTACGACATTGTCTATGTTGATGGTGATCATTCAGTTAACGGTGCGATGGTTGACATGATTGGCGCCACCAGTCGATTGAAGGACGGCGGAGTCTTACTCTTGGACGATTACTTTTTTCGAGAGAAAAAAGAGGGCACCCGACCTACTGCCGCCGCAGTAAATGCATTTATCGGAATGCATGGACCAGAAATCAAAGTCCTATTTGTCGGCTATACGGTGATACTGCAGAAAATGGCGCCGAGGATCTAATTCGGTACCCTGCTATCCCACAACCCTTGGTTCAAGCGAGCGCTGGGCCCCGGATCGATTGGCTGAACCAGCTCCGTCAGTCAGGGCGCAAGACGGGCCAAGGCATGGCGTTTCTTGCCGGCTGAGAGGCGGATGGGCTCGGCCATGACCTCGGCGCCGAGCATTTCGCCGGGGTCGTTGAGGGCGCGGTCGCCGAGCTTAGCGCCGCCGCCTTCGATCAGGCGTTTCGCTTCCTTGCCGGAGCTGGCCAGCCCCGCTCGAACGAAGAGCTGGGCCGCCGAGATCGGCAGGTCGCTCACCTCGAAGGCCACGACGGGCAGGTCCGCGCCCGCGCCGCCCGCAAAGGTCTCGGCGGCCGTGGCGGCGGCGGCCCCGGCGGCCTCTCGGCCATGGGCCAGTGCCGTGACTTCGGTGGCTAGGATTGCTTTTGCCTCGTTGATCTCGGCGCCTTCCAGCGCGCCGAGGCGGTCGCACTCGGCGACGGGCAGTTCGGTGAAGAGCTTTAGGAAACGACCGACGTCAGCATCCGTCGTGTTCCGCCAGAACTGCCAGAAATCATAGGCCGAGAGCATGTCGTCGTTGAGCCAAACGGCGCCTTGTGCCGTCTTGCCCATCTTGCGCCCGTCCGAGGTCGTGAGCAGCGGCGTGGTGAGGCCGAAGACCTCCACGCCCTCGATCCGGCGCGTCAGGTCCACGCCGTTGACGATGTTGCCCCACTGGTCCGAGCCGCCCATCTGCAGCCGGCAGCCGGTACGGCGGTTGAGCTCCAGAAAATCATAGGCCTGGAGCAGCATGTAGTTGAATTCGAGGAAGGTCAGCGGCTGCTCCCGGTCGAGCCGGCCCTTCACGCTCTCGAAGGTCAGCATGCGGTTGATCGTGAAATGCCGGCCGTATTCGCGCAGGAAGGGGATGTAGCCGAGCGCATCCAGCCAATCCGCGTTATTGGGCTGGATGGCGTTGCCGCCCGCTTCTTCGAAATCGAGGTATTTCGAGAAGACGCCGCGCAGCGATCTCATGTTCTCCGCGATCTTCTCGTCGGTCAGCAGCTGGCGGGTTTCGTCCTTGCCGGAGGGATCGCCGATGCGCGTCGTCCCGCCGCCCATGAGCACGATCGGGCGATGGCCAGTGCGTTGCAGCCAGCGGAGCATCATGATGTTGACGAGGTGGCCCACATGCAGCGATGGGCCTGTGCAGTCGTAGCCGATATAGGCCGAGACGGTCTCGCGCCGGAGGAGCGTGTCGAGCCCCTCGAGATCGGTGCAGTCCTGGATGTAGCCGCGCGTCTGTAGGACGTGCAGGAACTCGGATTTCGGCGTGATGCTCATGGCGTTCCCCGTCTCATGCGCGGGGCGTTTTCGCCCCGGGCGGGCGCGGTATAGCGGCAGGCAGCCGCGAAAGGAAAGGGAATGGCGGTCACGCAGGACGCGGGCGGGTCGGAGGGGCCGGTTTGGGCGCTCGGCCTGATGTCGGGCACCTCGCTCGACGGGGTCGATGCGGCGCTGCTGCTCACCGACGGTACGCGGGTGGCGCGCTTCGGGCCCGGGACGTTCTTGCCCTATGCCGCCGCGGATACCGAGGCGATCGTGCCGGTGATGGCCGATCCCTTT
>JBCCLX010000040.1:0-17020 GCA_039026635.1 Pseudomonadota bacterium | reverse complement strand
CAGCGCAGGACCGCGGCGGCGAGCACAGGAGTGGCGGGAGAAGCGGTGGCGGGCATAGGGCTCAGCGGGCGCCCGGGCTCGACAGCGTCTCCATCACTTGGTCGAGGCTGAAGCTCGCCGCCTTCTGTCGGGGCGGATACTCCTGGAAGGTCGCCAGGAACTGGCCGACATACTGCTGTGCCGGCACCAGCAAGTAGACCCGGTCGATCAGCCAGTCATAGTAGGTGTTCGAGGTGAGCTGCGCCCGCTCATAGGGGTCGCGGCGCAGGTTGAAGATCAGCGGCACACGCAGCGGCGTGAACGGGTTCGCCCAGGCCTCCAGCGTCTGCGCGATCCGCTGCTCCATGAAGATCAGCTTCCAGTCGTCGTAGCGCAGGGCCGAGAGATCGCCGTCATCGGTGAAGTAGAAGATCTCCCGGCGTGGGCTCTCCTCCGTCTCGCCGGTCAGCAGCGGCAGGATGTTGTAGCCATCGAGATGCACGCGATACTCGCGCCCGGCCATCTCATCGACCGTGATGCCTTCGAGGAGCTGATCCTTGATGTCGGGGTTACCCGCAACCGCAAGCAGCGTCGGCAGCCAGTCCATATGGTGTACGATCTCGTTCGAAACCGAGCCCGCCGCGACCTTGCCAGGCCAGCGCACCATCGCAGGCACGCGCCAGCCGCCCTCCCAGTTGGTGTTCTTCTCACCGCGGAAGGGCGTCATGGCCGCATCGGGCCAGGTGTTCATATGTGGGCCGTTGTCGGTCGAGTAGAAAACCAGCGTGTTGTCGGCGATCCCGAGCTCGTCCAAGAGGTCGAGGAACTGGCCGACATGCATGTCGTGCTCGACCATACCGTCGCTGTACTCATCCTGACCCGAGATCCCGCGCAGCTCCTCCTTCACATGGGTGCGGAAGTGCATGCGCGTGCCGTTCCACCAGACGAACCAGGGCACGCCCGCCTCGGTCTGCTCGCGGATGAAAGCGAGCGCCGTCTCGGCGGTGTCATCGTCCACCGTCTCCATGCGCTTCTTCGTCAGCGGGCCGGTGTCCTCGATCTCCTGAGTGATGCCGTCGGCGGCATAAGTGGCCGAAGAGCGGATCACCCCGCGTGGGCCATAGCGCTCGAGAAAGGTCTCCCCGCTCGGCAGCACGACATCGCCGGGATAGTCCTCGTTCTCCGGCTCCTCCTCCGCGTTGAGGTGATAGAGGTTGCCGTAGAACTGGTCGAAACCGTGGTTCGTGGGCAGCATCTCGTCGAGATCGCCGAGGTGGTTCTTGCCGAACTGGCCCGTCACATAGCCCTCGGCCTTGAGCAGGCCGGCGATCGTTGGGTCCTCGATCTGCATGCCCTCCTTTGCGCCCGGCAGGCCGACCTTGGAGAGACCCGTGCGGAACACGCTCTGGCCCATGATGAAGCTCGAACGCCCGGCGGTGCAGGACTGCTCACCATAGTAGTCGGTGAAGATCATGCCCTCTGCGGCGATGCGGTCGATGTTGGGCGTACGATAGCCCATCACGCCCATGCTGTAGGCAGAGACATTGGTCTGGCCGATATCGTCGCCCCAGATCACGAGGATGTTCGGTTTGTCTTCCTGGGCCTGGGCCGCCGTGGCGAGGAGGCCGAGGGCGAGGACGGCGGTGAGTGTGCGACGAAGGCGCATCATTATCCCTCCCTGAAACATTCTTTTGGGCCGTCACTCAACGTCAACCCACCGACCTTGTCGAGCGAAAATGAGATGCGTTTTTGACATTTGGTAAATCAGGCGGAATAGAGCGGGCTCAACCAAACATCCATCGGCTTTTCCGTCTCCTCCGCGACGCCCAGATCCTTCCAGGCAAAGCGTGCCTCTGCGGTTGGATGGCGGGCGTAGCCACGGGCCCGCCAGAAGGGATCGAGGGGTCGGTAATCGGCCGGCCGGGCCGGATGGTCCGCAGGTCTGCGGACCGCGCAAAAGGCAGCATGGCGGCGCCCTAGCGCCCGACCGCGTGCCTCGCGATGGTCAAAGAACCGATGGCCCACGCCACGCCCACGATAGGCCGGCAGCAGCACGCTCTCCCCGAGATACCAGACCTCCTCGGCGAGCAGCCCCGTCGCCGCCAGCGCCTCGGCAAACGCGCTCGCGTGGTCTTCCATGGGTGCCGCCGTCGCGGCGCCAACCATGCGCGTGCCGTCAAAGCACCCGGTTACAAGCGCCCGGTCGCTCTCGGCATAGGGCCGGAGGTACTGCACCTCGTAGGCCGGATCGCCGTCGTAGAGATAGGGAAAGGCGCGAAAGACGGTGATGCGCAGTTCTGCGAGCGCGTCCAGGCATTCGGCGATCTCGGCGGGCGCAAGGTCACGAACTTCCAGGTCATCGGTCATTCGATCGCCTCCGCAGCAGGACCCTGAGCATCGCCTTGCGCAGGCCGCTTCGCCGTCAGCATCTCGCGCTTGACCCCAAAGCCCGGACGGCGCGCGACCTCGAGCCCGGCTTGCACCAGCGCGCGGCGCACGCGGCCGGCGGCGCTGTAGGTGGTCATCGTCCCGCCCGGGCGCGTGGCCTGGGCGACGGTGGCGAGCAGGGCCGGCTCCCACATCGCCGGATTGCGGGCCGGAGCGAAGCCATCAAGGAACCATGCATCCATTTGAGCACCTCCCTCGGCCCAAGCGGGCACCCGGTCGCGCGCATCGCCGAGCCGGATTTCGAGCGTCAGCCCAGGCAGCGCTCGCGCGATATCCGCGCGGCCCGGCGCCTCGGGCCACTCCTCGAGCAGAGCCTGCGCCAAGGGATCGAGCTCGGGCCAGGCCCCGAGCGCTTTGCGCATCGCAGCCTGCGGCAGCGGCGCTGCCTCAAAGGAGGTGACCGCAAGCACAGCCTCCGCCGGCATCACCGAGCGCCAGAGCGCCCAGGCCGCGAGCACGGCAAGCCCGGTGCCGAAACCAAGCTCGCCGATGCGAAAGACCGCTGCGCCGGGCTCGACCAACGCCCCGCCAGCCAGCGCGCGCCAACGCCGCGGAAGATCGTTCCCGTCGAGATACACATAGCGCGTCTCGGCCAAGCCATCTGATCGGGCGTAGTAGGGATCGCCATAATCTCGGGAGACAGGCACAGGGCCGGGCCCGCCCGCCACCCAATCGAGCGCAGGCGCAGGCCTCTGGCCACAGGGCGCCGCCCCGTCGCTCTTAGACCTATCCCGGGCCCTATGCTGGGGATCCTCCGTCACGGCGCCAGTTGCGGCGAAGGGGGCGTGCTTGGCAAGGCTGCGGTGAACAGGAAGAGCACCGTCACCATAGGAGCAGGGCGGGAATGAAGCGGGTCGATGTCGCCATTATTGGGGCGGGCGTCTTCGGGCTCCGGCTGGCCTGGGCGCTCGTCGCGCGCGGGGCCAGGGTGGCGGTGCTGGAGGCGGAGGCGGCCCCTGGGGTGCGGGCCGCCTCCAGCACGCCCGTCGGGGCCCTGATGCCCTTCCCGCGCGCTGAGCCGGGCGATCCGCTGGCGGCACTTCAGGCCGAGGGGCTGGCCCTCATGCCACAAGACGCCGCTGCCCTCGAGACGGCGACCGGAGGCTCGGTCGGCTATGCGCGCACGGGCCGGATCTCACCGCTCCCCGACAAGGCGGCGCGGGCAAGGGCGGAGGCGGCAGCACCCGCCGCGCGCGCCCGGTTTGCGAAGGACGAGGCCCTCATTTGGGAGGTACGCACCCTCGGCACCGATCCGGACCATGCGCTGTTGGCGCCAAGCGAGGCCGCGGCCGGCGTTCTGCACGAGAGCGTCACTGCCCGGCTCGACGCAGCGGCGTATTTGCGGGCTCTGTCAACGGCCATCGAACTGGCCCAGCCAGGCGCGGTGATCGTGGGCCACGCGGTCACGCTCCCATCGACGACGGAAGAGGCGCTGGCCGCAGGACCAGCGGGCCCGATCCGCGCCGATCAGATCGTGGTCGCGGCAGGGCACCAGAGTGCTGCGCTCTGCGAGGGGATCTCCCCTGCGCCGGTGCGCCCGGTGAAGGGACAGTCGGCGATGCTGGCGGCGGATCTGCGCGATGGGAGGTCGGCGCGGCCGGTGCCTGTGATCCAGAGGCCGGGGCTCTTTATCGTGCAGCACACCGGCGGCCGCGTAGGCGTGGGCGCCACCTCCGAGCCGGACCGCAGCGACAGCGGCACGGACGACGCGCTCGATGCGGTGCTTGAGCGGGCGCGCCGCCTGGTGCCGCGCCTGGCGGGCGCGCGTGTGCTCTCGCGCTGGTCCGGCGTCCGGCCTCGACCGATGGGGCGCCTGCCCGTGATCGGCCCCGTGCCAGGCCGTCAGGCTCTTTGGCTCGCGACCGGCGGACATGGGATCGGGATCGCGCTTGCCCCCGCAATGGCCGAACGGCTCGCCGACGCGCTGACCGGTCAGCCCAGCCGGCTGCCTACAGCCTTTGCCCCCAGCCACCTCCCCCACGGCGGCACCCAGTGACCGAACCAACCGACCGGTATCTGAAGTCCGATGGCGCCGGCCGCTACCGCTTGGGGTTACTCAGAAGCAGCCTCTGCTTCCGCCTCCTCAGCCGCGGTTCGGGTCTCGGTCGCGAGGTTGGAGGCCTGTCGCGCCTGCACGCGAGCGGCCTCGGCGGCCAGGATGGCGCCCGGCTCGTCCCCACGCGCCGCCAAGGCCTCGGCCCGGTCGAGTTCAGCCTCCGCCGCCGAGAAGCCAGCCGCCGCATACTGGGCCGCCTCGTTCCGCTCGGCATTCTCCACGGCCGCCCGCGCGTTGCGCATGGCCCGCTCGGTATCGCTGTAACTGCAGCCGACCAAGGCGACGGCCGCAACAAACAAAGCAAGACGCCCCGCAGACCTGGCGCCGCCCTGCGAAACGGAGCGCCCGTGTCTCAAGCTCATCATCATGAACTCCCCCTCCTAACACCCCGCCAAAGCGGCGCTTTGACCCAAAGCTACCGGTCGCAGCAGCGGGCTACCAGCGGCGCCTTGGCGCGGGCTCGCGATTGGCGGGCGCCGTTGCCGAGGGGCCATGGCCCGCAATCGGATGCTCGATGCCGCAGCGTCGCCATTGAGAATTCGCAATGGGCTGCCGCGTGACGGAAAAGACGTCCGCGTCTCGTCGTCGCGTTGCATGCCCGCCTGCCGTCGCGCCGCAAAGTTGTGTAGGGCGTGATTCACCTCGTGTTTGCGTTATCTCGTCGCCTACGGGACCGCGCTCGGCGGGGCCGCAACAAGATGCCCCTCATACCCGGGGCGCCCGACCATCCTTCCGGGAGGATCACCATGACCACTAGCACCAAGAACCGCCGCAGCTTCCTCGCGGGCGGCATGATGGCCGGCGGCGCCGCCGTCGCCACGCTGGCCGCGCCGCAGGTCAGCCGCGCGCAGACCGTCACGCTCAAAATGCAGGGCGCCTGGCCGGATGCGAACGTCTTCTCCGACTTCGCCAAGCAGTATGTGGACCGCGTCAACAAGATGTCCGGAGGGCGCATGCAGATCGACTATCTGCCCTCGGGCGCCGTCGTGAAGGCCTTCCAGATCCAGGACGCCGTTGCCGACGGCATCCTCGACGCCGGCCACCATGTGACGGCCTACTGGTACGGCAAGAACAAGGCCGCCTCGCTCTTCGGCACGGGGCCGGTCTTTGGCGCCAACGCCTCGCAGATGCTGGCCTGGATCCAGTATGGCGGCGGCAAGGCGCTCTATGACGAGCTCATTCAGGATGTCCTCGGCCTGCCGCTCGTCGGGTTCTTCGCCATGCCGATGCCGACGCAGCCGCTCGGCTGGTTCAAGCAGGAGATCACATCGCTTGACGACATGAAGGGCCTCAAGTGGCGCACCGTGGGCCTTGCTGCCGACGTCATGCAGCAGGCGGGCATCAACGTGACCCAGCTTCCGGGTGGCGAGATCGTCCCGGCGCTGGAGCGCGGCGTCATCGACGCCTTCGAGTTCAACAACCCGACCTCGGACAGCCAGTTCGGCGCGCAGGACGTCTCGAAGCACTACCACATGTCGTCCTACCACCAGGCGGCTGAGTTCTTCGAGATCATCTTCAACAAGGACGTCTACGACGGCCTGAGCGAAGAGCAGCAGGCGATCCTCGAGTATGCTGCCGAAGCAGCCAACACCGCCAACTACGGCATGGCGATGGATAAGTACTCGGCCGATCTGCAGAAGTTGATGAACGACGACGGCGTCAACGTTTACCGCACGCCGACCTCGATCCTGCAGGAGCAGCTCACGGCTTGGGATGCGGTCCTCGAAGACCTGAACCAGGACGAGTTCTTCAAGAAGATCGTCGACAGCCAGAAGGCCTGGGCCGAGCGCTGCGCCTTCTATGACCTGCTGAATGCGGCCGACTACAAGCTTGCCTACGATCACTACTTCCCGGGCAAGCTGCCGTTCTAAGGGCGGCTTGAGCGCCTCTGAGCGACAGCCAAGCGCTGTCGGGTGCAGCGACGGGCCCCGCCCGTCGTTGCACGGTCGCTCGGCCCATGGCAGCGCGACCGAACGCTGCCGGTCCGGCAGCTGTGTGCGGTAGGACAGAACAGCCGATGATCGCGACCATCCATCTCATCGACAGGCTCACCAGCTGGTTTGGCCGCGCCTTCGCCTGGTGCATCATGATCATGACCTTCGGCGTCGCGTTCGAGGTGCTCTCGCGCTACCTCTTCAATGCGCCGACCTCCTGGGCCTTTGATCTCAGCTACATGATGTATGGCGCGCTCTTCATGATGGGCGGCGCCTATGCGTTGGCGACCAATGCGCATGTGCGCGGCGATTTCCTCTATCGCCTGTGGTCACCCCGCTGGCAGGGCCGGGTCGAGCTTCTGCTCTACGTCATCTTCTACTTCCCCGGCACGCTCGCCCTGATCTTTGCCGGGTGGAAATATGCTGAGCGCTCGATCCGCTTCACCGAGGTGAGCGTGATGAGCCCCGCCGGCATGCCGATCTTCCAGTTCAAGGCGCTGATCGTGGCCGCCGGCGTGCTGCTGACGCTCCAGGGCGTTGCCCAGGTCCTGCGCTGTATCTGGGCCATCCGCCACAATGAGTGGATCGGCCATGACGAAGACGTCGAAGAGCTTGAGGACATCATGCTGCGCGAGGCCCGCGAAAAAGGCCTCGGCGGCGATTGACGCCTGCGTACCGCTCACCATCGCCAGCCCGGGCAACACGGGCGACTGAGGGACAGGACCACCGATGACCGACCCGCAAATCGCGATCATGATGCTCGCGATCTTTATCCTGACGATCTTCCTCGGCTTCCCCGTGGCCTTCACCCTGATGGCTGTGGCGGTGATCTTCGGCTACTATGCCTACTTCGACGCAGACCGTCAGTGGCGCGGGCTCGACCGGCTTGGGGAGGACGCGAGCCAGCTCGAATACGCTGGCGAATGGGTGGCGGGTTTTCTCAACAACCGCATCTTCGATCTCTTCGTGAACCAGACCTATTCGGTCATGTCCAACGATGTGCTGACGGCGATCCCGCTGTTCCTGTTCATGGGGTACATCGTTGAACGCGCCAACATCGTCTCGCGCCTGTTCGACACGCTCTATGTGACGGCAAAGCGCCTGCCCGGCGCCATGGCGGTCGCGGCGCTGGCGACCTGCGCGCTCTTCGCCACCGCCACCGGCATCATCGGCGCGGTCGTGACGCTGATGGGCATGCTGGCGCTGCCCTCGATGCTGCGCGCGCAATACGACACCTCCTTTGCCAGCGGTGTCATCTGTGCGGGCGGCTGCCTCGGCATCCTCATCCCGCCCTCGATCATGCTGATCGTCTATGCGGCCACCTCCAACGTCTCGATCGTGCAGCTTTATGCGGGTGCCCTTTTCCCCGGCTTCCTGCTGGCGGGCCTCTACATGGTCTATGTGGTGGGCCGCGCCGCGCTGCAGCCGAGTCTCGCACCCAAGCCACCGGCCGACGAGACCGACGATCTGAGCTTTGGCCGGATCATCTTGATGCTGATCACCAGCTTCTTCCCGCTCGCGATCCTGATCCTCTCGGTGCTGGGCGCGATCCTCTTCGGGCTCGCCACGCCCTCCGAGGCCGCCTCGCTCGGCGCCCTTGGCGGCTTGTTGCTGGCGCTGGCCTATCGCTCGCTGAGCTGGGACCGTCTGCGTGAGAGCGTCTACCTGACGATGAAGACCTCGGCGATGGTCTGCTGGATGTTCGTCGGCTCCTGGACCTTCGCCTCGGTCTTCTCCTATCTCGGCGGCGAGGGGCTGATCGAGGAGTTCGTGCTGGGGCTCGACCTCACGCCGATCCAGTTCCTGATCATGGCGCAGCTGATCATCTTCATCCTGGGCTGGCCCCTCGAATGGTCGGAGATCATCATCATCTTTGTGCCGATCTTCCTGCCGCTCCTGCCCTTCTTCGACATTGATCCGCTGTTCTTCGGCATTCTGATCGCGCTCAACCTGCAGACCTCGTTCCTCACGCCGCCCATGGCGATGGCCGCCTACTACCTCAAAGGGGTCGCACCACCGGGGGTGGAGCTGACGCAGATTTTCAAAGGCGTGATGCCGTTCCTCGTGCTGATCCTCATCGCGATGGTGCTGGTTTACAATTTCCCGGGCATCTACCTCTGGCTGCCGACCGCGATCTATGGCTGACGTGGCAAAACCGACGCCGGCGGACCTGACGGCTACCGACGCACTGGCGGCGCTGGCCGAGGGGGCGCTGAGCGCCGTGGCACTCACGCAGGCCTGTCTCGCCCGCATCGAGGCAACCGATGGGAGCCTACAGGCCTGGAAGCATGTCGATCGAGCGGGCGCGCTGGCGGCGGCCGAGGCGGCGGATCAGCGCCGCCGCGCAGGCCTGCCCTTGGGCCCGCTCCACGGCATCCCCGTCGGCGTGAAGGACATCGTCGATGTGGCGGGCATGCCCTGCGAACGCGGTTCGGGCTATGAGGCCGGCCGCGTCCCGCGCGAAGATGCCACGGTCGTTCGCCGCCTGCGCGCCGCCGGCGCCGTGATCCTCGGCAAGACGCAGACGACGGAACTGGCAAGCTACCCACCCGCGCCGACCATGAACCCGCATGGTCCGGCGCGCACCCCCGGCGGCTCCTCTGCCGGCTCGGCGGCGGCTGTGGCGGCAGGCCAGGTGCCGCTCGCCATCGCGACGCAGACGAACGGCTCGATCATCCGCCCCGCCGCCTTCTGTGGCGCCGTCGGCTACAAACCCTCCTTCGGCGCGGTTCCAGCCACCGGGGTGATGCCCTTCGCCACCTCCCTCGACCATATCGGCTTGATCGGACGCTCCGTCGCCGATGTCGCCCTTCTCGAGCATCTGACAGGCCCCGACGGGCGCGACCAGAATGCCCTGCCCCAGCGCCTGGCCCTCACCGAGACCGCGGCGGCCGCACCGCCGATGGCGCCGGTTCTCGGCTTCCTCGAAGGCCCCACCTGGTCAGAGGCAGAGGACTGGCTGCCCGAGGCGTTTGCGGAGGTGCTCAACGCCCTGCCCTCCGCCCGCCATATCGCCACCCCCTCCGCCCTCTCCCGCACCAAGGAGCTGATCGCGACGATCATGGCGGTCGAAGCGGCCTATGATCTCGGCGGCTATCTCGACAATGCGCTGGCCGAGCCGGAGGATGCCCGCACGCTCCATCCCGTCCTCGTCGAGATCATGTCCCGCGGCCGCGCGACCACGGCACCGGACTACCTCGCCGCCCGCGCGGCACAGGGCCGGCTCCGCGCCGCCTTCGACGAGGTGTTCGAGGAGGTCGATGCCATCCTCACCCCGGCGGTCCCGGGCGAAGCACCCGGCCGAGAGACCACCGGCAACCCGGCCTTCTGTTCGCTCTGGTCGCTCACGGGATTGCCTGCCATCACCCTGCCGCTGCTGCGCGGCCCGGCGGGATTGCCCGTCGGCATCCAGCTGGTAGGCCCCATGGGCGACGATGCCCGCCTGTTGCGCACAGCCCGTTGGCTCGCCGAGACCCTCAGCGGAGGAGACGCCTGATGCTCGCTCTCGAATTCATCCTCGCCCTTCTCGCTCTCGCGGGCTTCGGGACCTTCCTCTTCATCATCGTCGATTTCGTGCCAGAGCTGGAGCTGATCATCATCGTCGGCGCTGTGGTTGGCATGGCGGTGTTCGACTTCCTGCGCGATCTGGCGAAGCAGTGGCGGAAGTGGCGCGGATGAGCGGCGCGAAGAAGCGGCTGCTCATCACGCGACGCCTGACCGACGCGGTCCATACCCGAGCCGAGCGCGACTATGAGGCGGTGCTCAACATGGAAGACCGGGTGTTATCCAAGGAGGAGTTGCTGGCGGCCTGTGCCGAGGTGGACGCCGTGCTCCCCTGCCATTCCGAGATCTTCTCGGCGGAGGTCATCGCGGCGCTGCCCGAACGTCTGCGCATCATCGCCAACCATTCGGTGGGCGTCGACCATGTGGACCTCGCTGCCGCGAAGGACCGTGGGATCGCCGTCACCAACACACCGGATGTGCTGTCGGATGCCACCGCCGAGATCGCGATGCTCTGCATGCTGGGCGCGGCCCGCCGCGGCGCCGAGGGCCATAACCTGGTGCGCGAGGGGCG
This sequence comes from Pseudomonadota bacterium, assembly GCA_039026635.1. GTDB lineage: Bacteria > Pseudomonadota > Alphaproteobacteria > Rhodobacterales > Rhodobacteraceae > Thermohalobaculum. The sequence continues at coordinate 6,528 of JBCCLX010000040.1, read as the reverse complement.
CTGGGATTTCTGGTCCCCGGCCTTCATGGTTGGCCGGCAAGTGACGGGCAAACGTTTCGGGGTCGTCGGCATGGGCCGGGTCGGCCAGGTCACCGCTGAGCGCGCGCGCGGCTTTGGCATGGAGATCCACTACCACAACCGCCGCCGGCTGGATCCTGCCCTCGAGAAGGGCGCGATCTTTCACGAAAGCCTCGAGAGCCTGCTCGCGATCTCGGACGTCCTCTCGCTCCATTGCCCCGCCGGGCCCACGACGACGGGCATGATGGATGCCGCCGCCTTCGCGCGCCTGCCGGAGGGGGCGATTTTCGTCAACACCGCACGCGGCGCGCTGGTCGATGAAGAGGCGCTGGTCGAGGCCCTGACCTCGGGCCGCCTGTTTGCCGCCGGCCTCGACGTTTTCCGCACAGAACCTGGCGGCAATGCCCGGATCTCAGCGCTGCCGAACGTGTTTCTCCTACCCCACATCGGCTCAGCGACCTCCGAGACGCGCGATGCCATGGGCTTTCGAGCCCTCGACAATCTCGATGCCTTCTTCGCCGGGCATGCGCCTGGGGATCGAGTGGCCTAAGGCCTCAGGCCGCGCTGGGGCGTTGCCCTCCCGACCGTTAGTCGATGAAATCGTCGACGCGCTGACCGGCACGCTCCAGATGGATCGGCAGGACCCGCCCGTAGAGCTGCTTGGCCCGCTCCGGGCTGCCCACCATCCCGGGCTGATCCACGTAGGAGAAGATCGCCACATAGCGCGGTCGCGCGCCCCTGAGGGGTGCTACGCGATGGAGGGAGTATCGACCGCGGAAGAGTTGCAGATCTCCCGGCTCAAGCTCCAGCACGGTCACGCGATCCGATGTGCCTGCAAGCACGCGCGTCACTTCCTCGAAGTTCTCATCGTGCTCGCGAATGCCAGGCGCATATTCAAAGGCGCCCCCGGCCTCTGCATTCTGTATGGCCAAGGTAACGGTGAAGTTGTTCGTGTCGAAATGCCAGGGGAAACCGTTGCCCTCTGAGGCCATATTCACAGTGACATCGGCGAGGGGGTCGGCGTATCGAAAGAAATTCTGCTCTTCGACACAGTCCTGAATGAACGCGTCGAAGCCCTCGAAATCATAGATTGAGCGCAGCGGGCCGTCCTTGGCGAAATTGTCGGCGGGGATAAAGGCGTTGGAGCGATCGAAGAACTGCCGTCGCGGATCGTCCTCCGCAAGCGCTGGATCATCCTTCGTGAAGTAGGCGTTTGTGCGGGAGAAGGATTTGTGGGCTTTATCGGCCACGCTATCCGCCTCAGCGGTGAGGGCGGCGATGCCCTCCTCGGTCAAGAAGCCTTTCAGGACGGCACAGCCATCGCGTGCCAAGCTCTCTCGAACCCCATCGACCACCGCCGCGCGCGCCGCGCCAGGCTGATGGATCGGATATCGCACCAAATCGATCAACCTCGCCCCTTTTCCTGTCATTGCCACCTCCCCTTTCGCGCAATGACAGGGCGAGGGACCCGTCTTGTCTGCTCCTTGAGCGACAAGAGAAGCGCGAAAAATCGGCCCTTGGTCGTTCCGGAGACCCGGGCTCCGAGCACGCGACCAGCCGCAAACGCCGACAGGTTTGAGCGTCGCTGCCGGGGCGCTGGTCGCAGCTTTGTCACGCATGTGATTGGACTCTGTCACAATTTGCGGGTTGCGTCTGGCGCGAATGCCGAGGATGCGGTACAGCTTTGAGGTGAATTGGAAGAGCATTTTAGAAGACTTGGAGTGTGGACCTGTGGCGTTTTCTCTAAAATCGTGGATTTTCGCGGCATCCTGCGGGGTGGCCGCGCTGGTCGCATCACCGTCGGCGGCGATGGTGGTCGGCTATAGTGTGTCGATCAACGACCCAATTTTTAACACCGGCAATGGCATTTTGAATGTGCCGGATTTTCAGATCACCAATACCGCGGAGGTGGGGAGCGGCGTTCAGCTGACGGGCTTCAGCATCTCGGTCAATCCGGGCAGCGATCTGTATTTCGACTTTGTGCGCAACGAGGCCGCCATTACGGACGCGAACAGTGATCTCGTGGAGACCCTGATCACCCCTGATGAAAACAACAATCAGGTGGGCACCAGCGTGCTGGCCTATAGTTTTGCCGGCTTCGACCCGGGCGATGTGTTCCAGTTCGAGGTCGATATCGACAGGCTCAATGACTCGGTCGTCGTGCAGGACTTTCGCGAAGCGCTGTTCTCGAGCGGCATGATCGAAGTGAGCTTTAGTGATGGCACGACGCTGACTGACACCCTCGATCCGGCCGATCCGACGGCAGAGAGCTTCACCTTCTTGAACGACAACACGGCCGTCATCCCGCTGCCGGGCGCGCTTCCGCTTCTCCTCAGTGCCATGGCCTTAGGGGGACTGGTCGCGCGGCGCCGGAGCAAGGGCTGATCCGGCGCCCGCCCTCGGCGGGAGCGCCGCGCTGGATGGGGCCGGCATCGGCCCCGATCTCGTGGGCTACGCCGCCTCGTAGGCCAGCGGGTCAGTGTCGAAGGCTGGGCTTTCCGAGAAGGCCGTCGTCGTTGTGCTGATGCGGAAGAAGGCAATCGAATTCTGCAGAGCGGCCGATTTGCTGGACATCTGACGGGTCGCCTCCACGCTCTCACCGCTCGCGCTCGCATTGTCTTGGATGACGCTGTCGAGGTCTCGGATAGCGCGATCGATCTGCTCGGCGCCGATGGCCTGTTCGCTCATCGCAGTGGAGATTTGTGCCACGAGCTGCGACGTCTCATGGATCTTCGGCACCAGCGCCTCGAGCATGCCGCCGGCTTCGGCCGAGACCGCGACGGTCTGCGTCGAAAGCTCCACGATCTCCGTGGCCGCACTCTGACAACGCTCCGCCAGTTTGCGCACCTCAGAGGCGACGACCGCGAAGCCCTTGCCGTGCTCACCGGCGCGCGCCGCTTCAACCGCCGCATTCAGGGCGAGCAGATCGGTTTGGCGGGCAATCTCTTGCACGATCTGGATTTTCTCCGCGATGGCGCGCATCGCGTCGACCGATTTGGCCACGACATCGCCACTCACCTGGGCATCCTGGGCGCATTGCACGGCGATCTTCTCGGTCTGAGCCGCATTGTCGGAGCTGTGCTGGATATTGGCCGTCATCTGCGTCATCGAGGCTGTGGCTTCCTGCGACGCGCTCGATTGCGTCTCGACACCGCGGCTCAGCCGATCCGCTGCGCCACTGACCACATCGGCGCCAGCAGAAACGCTCTGAGCTGCTTCATTGACCTGTGTGATCACGTCGCGCAGCGTCTCCACCATCTCGGAGAGGGCGCGGCCAAGCTGATCGGACGGTGAGCGCGGTGAGACCTTCACGGTCAGATCTCCCCGCGAGATGCAGGCCGCCGCCTCGGCTTGGGCCGCATTGGTCGCGGCGATCGAGGCAATCGCGGCTGCCATGGTCCCGATCTCGTCCCTACGGTCGCGATACATCTCCTCGATCGCGTTGTTGCCGAGGGCGAGTTGTTCGATGGAGCCGGTCATGCGTGAGATCGGCCGCGCAATACTGCGCGCCAGAAAGACGCCGGCGATGATCGCGACAACAAGCATTGCAACCGATCCGAACAGGATGGCCGAGGACGCAAAGGCCCTGCTCTCCTCCTTCTCCGCGGTTCGCACCTCCAAGAGGATCTTCTCAGCGCGCACAAACTCCGCCTGCTGGCGACGGATCGCGTCCATCATGGCCTTGCCGGCACCCGACGCTTCGATGGCACGGCCGTCTTCCATCGTCTCCGGATTGCGCATGAGCGCGATGGCACGCTCGGCAACGGCCTCCCGCCACTCAGCCTCCGCTGCACCAATCGCGCGCAGGCGTTCCTGCTGTGCCGGATTGTCCGAGACCTTGTTCAACAGATAAGCGAGCGTCTCTTCGAAGGCTCTGTGGCCGCCGACATAGGGTTCCAAGAAAACCTCGTCGCCAGAAACAAGAAACCCTCGCATACCGGTTTCTTGATCAATAACCCCAGCAAGTAACTGCCCAGCTTTATCGATCACTTCATAGGTATGAACGTTCCAACGGTCCGCCGCTTGGATGCGCTCCAAACTTGTATAGGTAATCCCTGAGACCGCGCCAAAGATCAGAACAAGAAAGGTGAATGTGATCGCAATCTTGAACCTGATACCACCCAAAAGCATATCGCGCCCTCATACTTCCTGCCTGGGCTGAGGGAGTACACTGCAGGATCCTAATTTTTCATATAGCCACGCAGGCGGTTGACGCTCACAGGGTCGAAAGATCAGGCCAGCGCACCGCACCAGCCGCCACCAGTCTTAGGCGCCCTTTCGTCAAGCCAGGCACGGATGATCGCCCGATGGCGCGCCCCGTCGTAGCTGGGAAAATGGCCGCCATGGACCGTGCGCGCGGGGATCTGCAACACCCGCTCCATGGAGGCGACATAGGCGTCGGCATCCGAGTGGTAGGTGTCCTCAACAAGCGGGCCGTCATAGACGATATCGCCTGAGAACAGCGTCTCTGTCGCTGCCTCCCAAAGCGCGATGCCCCCCGGCGAATGCCCCGGTGTATGAACCACTTCGAAGCGCCGATCGCCGGTGGAGATGACATCGCCATCCTCCAAGAGCTCGGTCGCCGGGGCCGGCGTCACTTCATAGGTCGCGCTCTGATAAGGCACGGGCGGGAGCATCGTGAAGATCGCGTCGGTGACGTAAGGGTCCGCGAGCGTCGCGACCCGGCCCGGCGCTGCCAGAAGCGCGGCCTCGGCCCGATGCACGGCGCGGTGCTCGAACTCATGGTGACAGCCGATGTGATCGAAATGCGTGTGGCTTGCAATCGCCAGCACTGGGCGCTCCTCGAACAGCGGCACCCAGGCGCGCAGCGAGACCACGCCCATGCCACTGTCGATCAACAGGTCCCGATCCCGCCCTCGAACGTGCCAGCAGTTGCAGCGGTAGAAGGGCTCGATATGCGGCTCGTCGATCATCGACACACCATCGGCCATGGGCGTCACGCGCCACCAGTCTTCGGGCTTCGCTCTCATGGGCGCTCCTCCGCTGCATCGTCGGGCAAGATCACGGCATCGGCTGGGTCGAGGGCGAGCACCAGGCGCGCACCGGGCTCGGGCGTCAGGCGTTGGGGCAGATGCGCGATCAGGGGCGGTCCCGCAGGGCTCGGCTGCAGGCTGACGCGATGATGCGTGCCGAAAAAGGCGCTGTCGAGCACGGTGCCTGGCAGGCGTAGGACACCCGGGGCTCCACCGTCCTGCGGCGCAGGGCCAAGCTGCTCGGGCCGGATCGCCAGATGGCAGGGACCTTGAGGCACAGCCCCGGGCGGGAGGGCAATCGGGCCGAGCGCGGTCTCGAGCACGGTGGCCGACCCTGGCGCGAGGCGCGCGGGGATCAGGTTGATCTCTCCCATGAATCGGGCGGCAAAGGGCGTTGCCGGGCGCAGATAGACCCGTTCGGGCGGCCCGAGATCCGAGAGGCGACCGCTGTCCATCACGACCAGCAGATCAGCGATGGCCATGGCTTCCTCCTGATCATGCGTGACATGGACGAAGGTGGTGCCGAGGCGGCGCTGGATTGCCTTCAACTCGCGCTGCATGGCCCGGCGCAGGCCAAGATCGAGCGCCCCGAGCGGCTCGTCCAGGAGGAGCACAGCCGGCTCCACCGCCAGGGCCCGCGCCAGAGCCACCCGCTGGCGTTGACCGCCCGAGAGCGCATGGGGCCGGCGCGTGCCAAGCCCCTCCAGCCCAACGAGGGCAAGCATCTCTGCCGCCCGCGCTCGGCGCGCCCGCCGCGGATGACCCGCCATACGAAGCCCGAAGGCGACATTGTCCGCCAAATCCATATGCGGGAACAACGCATAGTCCTGAAAGACCGTGGTGGTCGGCCGGCGCGCCGGCGGCAGGCGGGTGACATCGCGCCCCCCGATCAGGACGCGGCCCGCATCTGGGGTGACGAACCCGCCAAGGGCGCCGAGCAGCGTCGACTTGCCCGAGCCGGAGGGGCCGAGGATCACCGCATAGGCGCCCTCGGGCACGCTCAGCGATACCTGATCGAGCGCAGGTGCCGCGCCCCCATAGCGCTTGGTGACAGCCTCAATGGCGAGCCCGCTCATCGGCGCCTCCGCGAAAGGAGAAGCTCGGCCGCCAGCACCGCAAGGACCGAGACCAAAAAGACCAGGGAGCCGGCCGCATTGGTCTTGGGGTTCAGGCCCGAGCGGAGCAGCGACCAGATCTCCACGGGCAGGGTCACGTCGAAGCGGGTCAGCAGGAAGGCGATCACGAACTCGTCCCAGGAGAAGGTGAGCGAGAGGGCGAAGGCTGCCAGGATCGCGGGCCAGAGAACGGGTGCCGTAACGAGCATCAGGACCCGGATCTCGGAGGCGCCGAGATCGCGCGCGGCCCGCTCGAGCCCCGCATGCTGCGCCCCCATCGATGCCGCGCAGATCGCAAAGCAGAGCGGCGTGTTGATCACCGCATGTCCGATGCCGGTGGCCACGAGCGAGCGATCGATGCCGGTCAAGTTGAAGGAGATCAGGAGCCCGAGCCCGATGAT
>JBCCLX010000039.1:0-17160 GCA_039026635.1 Pseudomonadota bacterium | reverse complement strand
GCCAAGCCAGGACAGCTCGCGATTGAAGAAGCGGTCGGCGGACTGCGGGTCGATCTTAACCTGATGCTCGTCAGGCACCAGTGTCAGCGGGGTGTTGAGAAAGTCAGCACGCATTGCGGTCTTCCCATGTGTCGGTCTGGGTGTCCTCGGGACGATCGGCAGGTTTGCCAGCGGTCCCATCGGCAGGCCCCAGGAGCGATTTCATCACTTGCGCGGCGAGTTTCACGCCAACCTTCCGACGCCGCCGCGCTGTCGCTGCCTGATCAAGCGCATCTGCCGCAGCCGTGACGGCGGCAAAAGAGCGTTCGATCCGCAAGGATACATGCGCGGCGGCCTCGGTCGTGATGTCGAGGCCGCGATCTCGCCCCTGTTTAACCAACACGGATGACAAAAGCGCGTCATCGGGCGGCGCAATGGCCACGACATCGAGGCTAGAGAGCCGGGAGGCCAAATCGGGGGTGCGAATCTGCCAGCGCGCCGGCGGGCTGCGCCCCGTGACCAAGAGCCGGGTCTGGCCCGCGAGGCTGAGGTTGAAGAGGTGGAAGAGCCCCTCCTCCGCAGCCTTGCTGGCCCGCTCGGGAAGCGCTGCGAGCCGGTCCACATCTTCAATGACCGCCAGACCGGGCGCTGCGGCCGCCTCAACCCCCATGGGCTCAAGCGCTGACGCAGCCAGCAGGACCGAGGGTGCGGCCGCAAGCGCCACATGGGCGAGATGCGTCTTGCCTGCGCCTGCCGGACCAACGAGGGCGAGACGGCCGCCCGGCCAGCCATCAGGATCGGCCACGGCCGCCGCCGCCCGGGCATTGGGCGGGGCGAGGTGGAAGGCCTCCCGCCCACGGGCGGCACGCATGGGAAAGGGGAGCGCGAGCTGTCGCGGCACGGTGCCCGCCTCTTCCCGCGAGCTCACGCGCCTCGGCTCCCGGCTTGGGTGACCCCCGACCGCGCCTCGTCATCCTCTGCGTCAGCCGCCCCCTGGTCGGCTTCGAGCTGCGCCGCGCGCGCCTGTGCTGCGCGCCAGGACGGATCACCCTGATAGAGCCGTCCGGCGCGGTATTGGCCGACGAGAAAGCGTGCCATGACGCCGATCGCCGCCGCGGCCGGCACCGCAATCAGCATGCCGACAAAGCCCATCAAGGTGCCGAAGACCGAGAGCGCCAGCATCAGCCACACAGGATGCAGCTTCACATGCCCGCCCACGAGCTTGGGCGTTAGGTAATTGCCCTCCACCGCCTGGCCCGAGACGAAAATCACCACCACGGCGGCGATCCAGACGGGCTCGCTCCAGAACTGACCCACGGCAATGCCGATCGAGATCAGCCCACCGAGGATCGAGCCGACGAAGGGGATGAAGCTGATCAACCCCGCGAAGAGCCCGACCAGCAGCCCGAAATCGAGGCCCACCAGCGTGAGCGCCACCGCGTAGAACCCGCCCAGGATCATGCAGACCGTGAGTTGCCCGCGGATGAAGCCGGCCAGCACATCGTCCAGCTCCAGCGCCAGCCGCCGGATCGTCGCCTGATGCTGGCGCGGGGCCAAATCGTCGACAGCCGTGATCAGCTTGTCCCAGTCGTAGAGCAGGTAGAAGCCGACGACCGGTGTGATGACCGCGAGCGTCACGAAATCGACGACCGCCAAGCCGCCGACCCAGACCTGCTCCAACACACGCACCGACCAGCCCTCGGCCCGCGACTGGAAGACGGCAGACATGCGCCCCACGAAGCTGTCGTCGAGGCTCAAGGCCGGCGTCTGCTCCTTCACCGTTTGCTGAATGGCGGCGAAATAGGCCGGGGCGCCTTGGACAAGGCTGCGCACCTGATCGATCACCGCCGGCACGACGAGGAGCGCGAGCAGGAAGAAAAAGAGGGCGATCCCGAGGCTGAGCGAGACCGTCGCCATCATCCGGCTTAAGCCTGAGCGCTGCAGGCGATCGGCAACCGGATCGGCCAGATAGGCGATGATGGCGCCGAGGATGAAGGGCAAAAGCGGATCGGCCAGCACCCAGACCAGCGCCAGGAAGACCGCAAAGCCGAGCCCCCAATAGCGGAGCTGTTCGCCGACCGTCATGCTTCAGCCTCCCCGCCGGCTATGCCTCAACGAGGGTTGTGGCTGGGCAGGCACGGCAAGGTCAACCGCTCGGGCGATTGCTGCAGCGGATGGGAGCGTCGGCGCCCGGGCGTCAGAGGCCCTCAGTCTACGACGACTGCGCCGATCTTAGGGAGGGTCGCGTCCGTGGCGTTCGCCTCTTCGCAGAGCTGCTCCTCCGCGATGAAACGGCTGACCCAAGGGTTGTCGGCGGCCGGTGGTGCGCCGGCCTCCGCCAGTACCGCCTCACAGGCCTCCCGCGGCACCGCGATGTCCTCGATCTGCACATTCGGGCTCGCGATCTCGGGGGCAACGGATTGGTTGAGCATGGGCTCCGCGATCTCTCTCGAGGCGCCAGGATCCGCAATCGCCGGCTCGAAAGCCCCGCTCGCACCGATCTCGAGGGGCTGGTCGATCATCGGCGCAGCATCGCGCGTCAGCGCAGCCACATCGGTCTCGGGGCTGTCGGGATAATAGAGCAGACGCGGCTCCTGGCCGATCTGGCGGGGCGATCTCTCCTGAGCACCCCACAGACTGTCCGCCTTCGCGACCTCATCGCGGGTCTCGATCCCGATCATCTCAGCAAGCTTCGTCACATCGCCGGCCACGAAGACAAAGGCCCCGAAGCCGAGCAGCAGCGTCCCCGCCACCAGCGTCAGCCAATCGAGGGTGATCGCGCCCGTCTCGGCTCGCAGAAAACGAGGCGGTCGAGACAGACAGGAGGCGAGCGGGCGATGCGACATGGTCCCCAACCAAAGCTGCGCAAGGGGCCGTTGAACCAACGGCTAACCATGCTCAAGATCGCGATGAAAAGCGGCAGCACTGGGGCAGTGTTTGGAGAATTTTATTTTTTATCAATGCGTTATGGGTTCAGACTGATCAGAAACGGGACAGATATCAACCTAACGGAGAACGTTGGACGCTGCCTAAACGAGCGCGCGCAATGGATCACACGGCGAACTGCTCGCGGATGATCCGCTCTTCGAGGCTGTGGCCGGGATCGTAGAGGAGGCGCAATTCGATATCGTCGGCCAGGCTGACGGCGACCTCCCGCACATCGCGCACCTCCACATGATCGGCCGTGGCACTCACCGGCCGCTTGTGGTGCTCGCAGATCTCAAAGCGCACGCGCGCCTCATAGGGCAAGAGCGCTCCCCGCCAGCGCCGCGGGCGGAAGACAGCCACCGGCGTGAGCGGCAGAAGCCGCGCGCGGATCGGGACGATGGGGCCATGAGCCGAAAAGTTATAGGCCGTTGAACCCGCGGGCGTGGCCACCATCACACCGTCGCAGATCATCTCGTCGAGCATCACCTCGTCATCGATCCAAACCCGGATCTTCGCCGCCTGGCGCGTCTCGCGCAGGAGCGCGACCTCATTAATCGCGAGCGCCTCGCGGGCATCGTCCTCCGTGCCTTGTGTCAGCATGCGCAGGGGATTGATCACCGCGGTCTTGGCCTCAGCCAGCCGCGCCTCGAGCCCCTCCATCTCGAACTGATTCATCAGGAATCCCACGGTACCGCGGTTCATCCCATAGACCGGCGTGGAGCGACCGATCGTGGCATGAAGCGTCTGAAGCATGAGACCGTCACCACCGAGGGCGACGATGACATCGGCTTCCTCGAGTGGCACATGCCCATGGCGCGAACGCAGGATCGCACAGGCTTCCTGCGCATCCACCGCCTCGCTCGCCACTATGCTCAGCCTCGCCACGTGCTGCTCTCCCCATCGCCCTCGGCCCGCTCACCAGCGAGGGCACCATTGCCCGCGGTCAAGGCCGCGCCAAGCCCCACACCCCCATCTGCCCCAGCCCGCCGAGTTCCGCCTGCCGAAAGAGCGCAGATCACGCGCCTTTTGGGTCTATCCCCGAGAAACGCGGCCGTTATGTTGCCGGCCAGAGACAACACTCGTGACAACAACAGCACTCAGGAGGAACGTGCCATGGACGCGCTCACCAAAGATGCCGGCTTCTTCGTCGACGACCTCGCTGCGCGCGATCCCGCGCTCTTCGATGCGATGGTCTCCGAACTGGGCCGCCAGCAGGACGAGATCGAGCTCATCGCCTCGGAGAACATCGTCAGCCGCGCGGTCATGCAGGCCCAGGGCTCGGTGATGACCAATAAATATGCCGAGGGTTATCCGGGCCGCCGCTATTATGCGGGCTGCGAGCATGTGGATGTCGCCGAACAGCTGGCCATCGACCGGATCAAGCAGCTCTTCAACTGCGCCTACGCCAATGTGCAGCCCCACTCCGGCGCGCAGGCCAACCAGGCGGTGATGCTCGCCACCATCAAGCCCGGCGACACGATCCTCGGCATGGACCTCGCCTCGGGCGGTCACCTCACCCATGGCGCCAAGCCCAACCTCTCGGGCAAGTGGTTCAACGCCGTGCAGTATGGCGTGAGCACCGAGGATCACCGGATCGACTATGACGCGGTGGCCGAGCTCGCCCTCGAGCACAAGCCCGCGCTTATCTATGCAGGTGGCTCGGCCGTGCCGCGCCAGATCGACTTCGCGCGCTTCCGCCAGATCGCGGACAGCGTGGGCGCCATCCTGCATGTGGACATGGCGCATTTCTCGGGCCTCGTGGCCGGCGGCGCGCATCCGAACCCACTCGAGCACTGCCACGTGGCAACCTCGACGACGCACAAGACCCTGCGCGGCCCGCGCGGCGGTGTCATCCTGACCAACGACGAGAAGCTGGCCAAGAAGTTCAATTCTGCCGTCTTCCCGGGCCTGCAGGGCGGGCCTCTCATGCATGTCATCGCCGCCAAGGCCGTGGCCTTCGGTGAGGCGCTGCGCCCGGAGTATCGCGAGTACATCGCCCAGGTCGTGCGCAACGCGCAGGCGCTGTCGGATGAGCTGATCAAGCATGGGCTCGACATCATCACCGGCGGCACGGACACGCATCTCTGCCTCGTCGACCTGCGGCCGAAGGGTGTGAAGGGCAACGCGGCTGAGCAGTCGCTGCTGCGCGCCCATATCACCTGCAACAAGAACGGCATCCCCTTCGATCCGGAGCCGCCGATGGTGACGAGCGGTCTGCGCCTCGGTTCGCCCGCCTGCACCACCCGCGGTTTCGGCGAGGAGGAGTTCCGCGAGGTTGCCCGCCTGATCGCCGAGGTGATCGACGGCCTTGCAGCGAATGGTGAGGACGGCAATGCGGGCGTCGAGGAAACGGTGCGCGGCAAAGTAAAAGCCTTGACGGGCCGCTTCCCGATCTACCAAGCGCTTTAATCCTGATCATGCCGTATCAAAATGCGACACTAACGGGCCCCGGAGACGGGGCCTTTTCTTTTCCCTCTTCACCGGTCACCCTTTGCCCGGGGATATCGGGGGAAGATGGACATGATGAGAGTTCGCTTCGCAGCGGCGGCTGCGATCGCTGGGGTGTTGCTTGCAACGCCCGCTACGGCCACCACCATCTTCTTCGCTGATTTTGAAGATGGCCTGCTCCCAAGCGCTTTCACGCTCGATCTGAACAGCACAGGCTCGGGCACGACCGGGCGCGTCAGGGTGCTCGGCGATCCATCCTTGGCGCCGGGCGGACGGTTTGGTTTGGCCTTCGACGACTCGACCGTCTCCGGATCCGATACGACCAGCGAAGCCAACCTGTTGTTGGATCTCAGCAACCGGACGCAGGTGCTCTTGTCTTTCGACGTCAGAGACGTCGGCGACGAAACGGACCCGCTCCCAGCGAGCTTCACAGGCAGCGCCGGCGGCGATGGCGTGTCTTTCAGTGTCGATGGCACCACCTTCTTCCGTCTGATCGGCGGGACCTTGGCGCTCGGCAACCGGCCTGCATCCCTTAGCTTCGACCTCACAGCGGCGGCCATCGCAAATTCGGTCGTGCTGAGCGACACCACGACGATCCGCTTTCAGCAATCGGACAACTTCCCGATCCCCACCGACGGTCTGATCTACGACAACATTCGCGTCGCCGACGTCCCCTTGCCGGCGACAGCCTCCCTTCTGCTGGTCGCCTTGGGCGCCGTCGCGCTTCGGAAGCGCTCAGGCTCGGGTTCGACCTCGGCCTCGGTGCAGAGCTAAGCACTAATCGACGCTTCTTGGACGAAGGTCTTGGCAGCGCCCGAGCCGCGGGGCTAGGCACGACGCCATGAGCAGCGTGTCTCCCTTCGAAGCCTATCTCGCCCCAGCCCGAGCCCGCCCGGGCCTGTGGCGTGTCATCCTCGGCATCCCACTCACGCTCGCGATCTGGGTTGGCGGGCTGATCCTGCTCGTTCTCGGCATCGCGATCGGACGGCTGCTGTTGGGGGGGCGCGCCTCGGTTGAGGGCGTCTCGGAACTGGCCCAGGGCGGCTCGCCCGAGGGCGTCACCTTCATTCTCGCCAGCTTCTACGGAATCTGGATCGGGCTCGCCCTCACACTCTGGCTTTGTCATCGGCAGCGCTTCTGGACGCTGATCTCGCCGGAGGGGCGCACGGATGGGATGGAGGTGCTGGGCGGCTTTGCGATCGCCATCGGCTACACCGCCGCCACCTTGATCCCCGCGCTCCTGATCGAAGGGCCGCCCGAGCGCAGCGATCTTGCCTTAGGGACCTGGGCGCTTTGGCTGCTGGCCTTCCTGCCGCTCGTCTGGATCCAGGCGGGCGGGGAAGAGATCTTTTTCCGCGGCTACCTGCTCCAACAGATCGCGATCCGCCTGCGCCATCCCTTCTTCTGGGCGGTGCTGCCCTCGGCGTTCTTCGGCTTTCTGCACTACAATCCCTCGCTGCCCGGGGCGGGAGGGCTCTACTACGTGCTGGCCACCTGCATGATTGGGCTCTCGGCGGCCGTACTCACCTGGCGGACCGGCGGGCTCTCCGCCGCCATCGGGCTGCATGTGGGCATCAACCTTTTCGGCATCTCGATCGTGGGCGCCGAGGGGCTGGTGAGCGGCTCGCAGTTGTTCCTCTACCGCGGCGCCGTCTCGAGTGAGCTTCTGGCAATCGACACGGCGGCCAACGTGCTGCTGCTCGCCTGGCTGCTCTCCCCCTACGCCCCCTTTCGGCGGCGCTGAGAACAGGCGCTGGAGAACAGGCTCTTGCGGCAAGGCGCCACGGCCTCACCGCGACGCAACGGCGTGATCCTGAGCTTGCCGAACGGCATGGGAGCGACACCCTTCTCCGCGTATCCCAGGGCTCGACGGAGATTGCCATGCACCGCCGCACCTTCCTCGCCGGCCTGCTCGCCGCAGCTGCCCCGACTGTCCGAGCCGAGGCGGCCGTGCTCTCGCGTCTTGCCGAGCCCAACACCCATGCCGTGATGCGCCACGCGCTTGCTCCAGGCACCGGCGACCCGATTGAGTTTCGCCTTCGTGACTGCCGCACCCAGCGCAATCTCGATGCCCGCGGACGGGCTCAGGCGCGGGCGACGGGCGAACTGTTCCGGGCGGCGGGCGTGCGGATCGACCGGGTGCTGACGAGCCAGTGGTGCCGCTGTCTCGACACCGCGCGGCTGCTGGATCTGGGTGCGGTGGAAGAGTCGCCACCCCTCAACTCCTTCTTCACCGCCCGAGACCGGGCTGGCACACAGACCGCAGAGGTCCGCGCGATCCTAGCGGCAGCCGCGCCGGACCAGACCTTCATGATGGTTACCCATTTCGTGAACGTTCGCGCGCTGACCAACGAGACCACGCAGTCCGGCGAAGTGCTGATCGCCCGCTTCGAACAAGACCGACCCGCCGTTGTCCTGGGGCGCGTACTGCTGCCTGCGGCGGTGTGATCACTGTTGATGCGCGCGCCTCTGCGCCGGGCGATGTCTTGGCAGGCGCGGGCGCGAACCTGTGCTAAGCTCCTCCCTATGAAGCCGTTCTTCCCGCTCGTGCTCTTAGCCTTCACACTCGCCCTGGGCGGTTGCGCTTTGGATCCCGCCGAGAAGGCCGCCGTCCCTCAGGACCCCGACGCTCCTATTCCCGTCGCTCTCTTCGAGGCCGGCGATGCGCTCACCGAGGATTGGCAGAAGTTCGACGTCTGGCGAAACACCGCCTTCCGCCTTGTCGCGCGCGACGAGGCAATCGCGATCCGCGCCGAAGCCGAGGGCGCGTCAGGTCTGCTTGCTCGGCGCTTGGAGATCGACACCGAGATCTGCCCGATCATCGAGTGGGACTGGGCCGTGGCCGCGCTGCCGAGCGAGGCGGACCTCTCCTCGCGCGCCGCCGAAGATATGGCGGCGGCAATCTTCGTGGTCTTCGGTGATCCGGGGGTCTTCTCGAACCCCGAACCGGTGCCAACGCTACGCTATGCCTGGACCACTGAGACCGATGCGCCCGATAAGGTCGTGCGCAGTCCCTATTTCCCAGCGACCCTGCGCACGATCTCCGTACGAAGCGGGCCCGAGGGGCTGGGCAGCGTCGTGACCGAACGGCGAAACCTGCGCGCGGACTACGATCTCGCTTATGGCGGCACGCCGGAGGACGACGTCGAAGTGATCGCGCTCTTCATCGATAGCGACCATGGCGAGGAGCCGCTGACCGCCGATTTTCTGGGCGCGCGCGTGCTCTGCAGCGAGGATCCGGGCGAGCCCTCGATCTTCTGAAGCCGACCCTCCCGAGATGCAGCTGGGACACGCTAAATCATGGGGTGTCCCTCAGATGCTGCACAAATGCTCGCCCCCGCCTATACTAGCGCCGCGGTGGTAAGCGTTGGACGTGCCGCGACCTTGAGGGAGGAGTGCGATGCGCTGTCCGTTTTGCGGCAATGTCGACACGCAGGTGAAAGACTCTCGCCCTGCCGAAGACCATGTGGCGATCCGGCGGCGGCGGCTCTGTCCGGCCTGCGGTGGGCGTTTCACCACTTATGAGCGCGTTCAGCTACGCGATCTCGTGGTGGTGAAGAAGAACGGCAAGCGTGAAGCCTTCGACCGTGACAAGCTCGCCCGCTCGATCCGAATCGCGCTGCAGAAGCGGCCCATCGAAGCCGAGCGCGTGGAGCAGATGATCAGCGGCATCGTGCGCCGGCTCGAGAGCATGGGCGATACCGACATCGCATCCGACACGATCGGGGAGATCGTCATGGAAGCGCTCGCTCGGATCGACACGGTTGCCTACGTGCGCTTTGCGAGCGTCTACAAGAACTTCCAGGAGGTCGCAGACTTCGACAAGTTCGTCTCCGAGCTGCGCCCGGAGGCGCGGAACAGCGCCGAGGAGTAGCAGGCGTCCATCCGCGGCAGGCGCCGAGGGCAGATGCCGCGACCTGGGGCACCGAAGACCAGGGCGTTTGGCGGGAGTATCGCGTCGATGGCGAGCGGGGGAGCGGACCAGATCGCGGAGAGAGCGGCGGATGCGCGCTGGATGCGCATGGCGCTGGCGCTGGCTGCGCGGCGCGTCGGCCTGGTTGCGCCCAATCCCGCGGTGGCGGCGCTCCTCGTGCGTGAGGGCCGGCTCCTCGGGCGCGGCGTCACGGCCATGGGCGGGCGCCCGCATGCGGAGACCGAAGCTTTGGCCATGGCAGGCAGGCTTGGCGCCTCGGTGGCGGGGGCGACTGCTTATGTGACGCTCGAGCCTTGTGCCCATCACGGTCTGACACCGCCCTGCGCGGACGCCCTCGCTCGCGCCAAGATCGCCCGTCTCGTCTGCCCGCTCGAGGATCCTGATCCCCGCGTCGCAGGGCGCGGCTTTGCCATGCTGCGCGATGCGGGGGTTGTGGTCGAGACGGGCGTGTTGGCGGCGGAGGCGCGGCGGGTGAATGCCGGGTTTCTCTCGCGGCTCGAACGCGGTCGGCCCCATCTCACCCTGAAGCTCGCCACCAGCCTCGATGGTCGGATCGCAACGGCGGCTGGTGAGAGCCGCTGGATCACGGGGGAGGCCGCACGCCGGCGCGTCCACCTGATGCGGCTGCGCGCGGATGCGGTGATGGTCGGCGCGGGCACGGCCCGTGTGGACGATCCGGCGCTGACGGTGCGCGGCTTTGGGGAGGGCGCGCGATCACCTCTTCGGATCGTCATCGATCCGCGACTGACGCTGCCGCCCGCGGGCACGCTCGTGCGCAGCGCGCGCGAGACGCCAGTCCTGGCAGTCCACGGCGATGGGGTCGCTGAGGCCGCAACGGCCCGACTGGCCGATGCCGGGGTGCGCCTGCTGCGTTGCCCCTATCTCGACGCCGACGCGGCGCCAGAGCGCCCTCCCCTTGGGTCTGTGGGTCATGGCGCCTCGCAGGCGGCGGCGCTGACGACACCAATGGCGGCCGAGGCAGCGCGGGAGACGCTCGATCTGCGATGGATGCTGGACGCGCTCGGAGCCGAGGGCATTGGCACGGTCTTCTGCGAAGGAGGCGCGGGGTTGGCAGCGGCGCTCCTGCGCGCCGATCTCGTAGACCGGCTGGTTGTTTTCTCCGCGGGGCTGGCGCTGGGCGCTGAGGGTCATGCGGGGCTCGGGTCCCTTGGCATCGATCCGCTGGCCGCCGCGCCGCGCTTCACGCTTGCTCAGACTGAGACCGTCGGCGGGGATGTCATGGCCGCCTGGGAGCGGGCGCCGCGGCCTCCGACCGAGTGAGCCGCGACACAAGACGCGCTGAAAATGCGCTGGGCGCCGGGACGAAGTGCCGTCCAGGCGCCCAACCAGCGGTCGTCGGGCCCGTGCCTTAGAGGCCGGAGAGCGACCGGGTAGTGCCCGCGAGGCCGAGGACCGGGGCGATCGACTGCAGCACTTTCTGGAACTGCGTGAAGGGTGCCGTCGTCACATAGAGCGTGTCATCATCACGCATGATGAACTCGCGCGCCATGAACATCGCGCCCGGCTCCGTCATATCCAGCATGTAGACGATCCGCCGAGGCCCCATGAGCGTCGGTTGTTCCAGCACGCGGCGCGCCACGCTCTCCGGCTCGGTGCGGAAGAGGAATACACCGGTTGGATCCGCCGTCGTCTCGATCAGGCCCGCGACCTGGCCGAGCGCGCGGGTGATCGAGAGATTGCGCACCGGGAACGGCACCGTCGCCGGCCGACCGATCGCCCCAAGTGCTGTGAAGATCCGCCGATCCCGCTCGGCAATCACCGCATCGCCGGCCCGCAGCGCGACGTTCATCTCCGGCTCGTCATAGAGGTCCTGCAGCCAGATCTCACCCGTCGCCATGCCCCGGCGCACGCGCACGCGCACAACTTCCGGATCTTCCCGAACGCCACCGGCCTGGGCCAGCATCGGCAGCACCCGCCGCGCCCCGCGCCGGATCGGATAGAGACCGGGCGCCGAGACAACGCCCTGTACGCTGACCATCCGCCCCTCGGTCGCCTGCGGGAAGACATCGACCTGGGGGTTCAGCGTCCGCTCGGAGAGCTGCGCGCGGATCGCATTGCGAAGCTGCGACACGCTGCGCCCGGCCGCCCGGATCCGGCCGACATAGGGCACATGGACAAAGCCGCGCTCATCGACCTTGACGCTCGGCAGCACCGTGGCGCCGACGCCCGTGGCACTCAGCAGCCCCGTATCGCTGTTCTCCCAGACGGTGATGCTCAACACATCGCCATCGGCGATCATTGCCGTGTTCTCGACCGCGGTCTCGCGAAAGACCTCATCGAAGCCGAGCTTCTCGTTGAGTCGCGCCTTGGCGACGACCTGCGGTGTGATCTTGACCACGTCGAAGGGCAGCGCGCTCTCCCCCGCCGCCGTCACTTCCGATTTATAGGGCCCCGAACGCGGCAGCGCACAGGCACCGAGCGCGAGGCCGACAGTGAGAAGCACGCCGAGACGCAGCGCGCGAGAAAGTGTTTGAGCCATGCCACCATCCTTCTGATGCGGAAACCGCGGCGCTGTTCCGCACCGCCTGTTCCCGTTCTGCGCTGGCATGATTAGGAAAGACCTAAAGATGATCGTGTTTCGTTCACTATAATCCCCAATCGCACGACCATGGCATGTGCACCGCCGACTTGCCGGAACGCGCCGTGACGGCTACCTGCGCGGCGACAGCGTGGGAGGGCAGGATGTTCACTGGAATTGTTCGCGAAGTGGGCGAGGTCGTCGCCATCGAGCCGCAGGGCGACACCCGGATCGAAATTGCCTGTGCGCGCCCAGAGGGCGAGATCGAGATCGGCGCCTCGATCGCCTGCAATGGCGTGTGCCTCACGGTCGTGGCGCGCGGCACCCGCGCGGGGCGCACCTGGTTCGCGGTCGATGCCTCGGCCGAGACGCGGGATGTGACGACGCTGAAGGCCTGGGCGCTTGGCACAAAGGTGAACCTCGAACCCTCGCTCCGCGTCGGCGACGAGCTTGGCGGGCATATCGTGGCCGGTCACGTGGATGGGATCGGCCGGATTGTGGCGATGACCCCGGAGGGCGGCTCTCATCGTGTCGAGATCGCAGCACCCAAAGAGCTGGCCGCCTATTTCGCGCGAAAAGGGTCCGTCGCCCTTGATGGGATTTCGCTGACCGTGAACGGCGTGCGCGATGAGGAGGACGCCGCCATTTTCGGGATCAATGTGATTCCCCACACCTGGGCTGTGACCAATCTGGCGGATGCAACTCTGGGCACCGAAGTGAACCTAGAGGTTGATCTGATGGCCCGATACGTGGCGCGTCTCGTTGCGGTACAGGGATAAGGCGAATTTGCCTTAATCCACCGCAAAGTCGCCACCGACGAGCCCCGGGAGAGCCCCCTCAACCCCCGACCCTGCGTAGCGAGTTAGAACTCAACGACGGGGAGAAGAACGATGCGATTGGCATGTGTTGCTCTTGCGGTGGCGTCTTGGGTGTTTCTGGGTGCCATGGTGGGCACCGATTTCATGGGACCGGCCTTTGTTGCGGAGGCGACGCTCAAGATCCCCATGATGGGCAGCGTCACCCTCTATGGTCTCGCGGCCGGGATGATGTCCTTGGGCGTCGAAGCGATTGCCTTTCTCGTGATCGCGATCCTCACAGCGATCGGGCTGAGCGTGCACGACATGATCCGGGCTCGTGCGGCGGATCAGGCGGTGTTTGAAGGTCCCGCACCCGCGGAACGGTCTCCAGCACGATCTGCCGGTCGGCCAGCCGTGCGGACTGCACGCGCCTGATCTATGAGATGGCGGCCCGTGCGCCTGCCACCAGCGCGTGAGCCGCGCTGAGCGCGCCTGCGCCATCGTTGCGCAGGGCTCGGCCTGCACCGGAGCACGGTCCTCCCTGGCAATACGCTCAGCCCCGGTTTATGTCGCCCGCGACAGAGCGGTGGATGGGACCCGAGCGGGATGAGCGAGCGGACGGATTTCAGCGACGCAATCAGCCCAGCGGCCGAGATCATCGACGCCGCACGGCAGGGCCGCATGGTGATCCTCGTCGACCATGAGGACCGCGAGAACGAGGGCGATCTGGTGATCCCGGCGGTCGATGCCGATGCGGCCACGATCAATTTCATGGCGACCCATGGGCGCGGCCTGATCTGCCTGGCGATGACGGGCGAGATGATCGACCGGCTCGGTCTGCCGCTCATGGCAGCGCAGAATCAGTCACGCCATGAGACCGCCTTCACCGTCTCGATCGAAGCGCGCGAGGGGGTGACGACGGGGATCTCGGCACCCGACCGGGCGCGCACGATCGAAGCGGCCATCGACCCCGAGGCCAGTCCCGCCGATATCGCGACCCCGGGCCATATCTTTCCGCTGCGCGCCAAGGATGGCGGCGTGCTGGTGCGCGCCGGGCATACGGAGGCGGCGGTGGATATCGCGCGGCTTGCAGGCAAGCGCTCGGCTGGCGTGATTTGCGAGATCATGAACGACGACGGGACGATGGCGCGCCTGCCCGATCTGATCGCCTTCGCACAGCGCCACGGGCTCAAGGTCGGCACGATCTCGGATCTGATCTCCTATCGCCGCACGCATGACAATCTGATCCAACAGGTCGATGAGACCGAGATCGTCTCGGCCCATGGCGGCGCCTGGCGGCTGCGCGTCTTCCGCGATGCACCGGGAGGGAACGAACACTACGCGCTGGTGAAGGGGGATGTGACGGTGGGGGGGCCGGCGCTTGTGCGCATGCATGTGCTCGATCCGCTCGACGATATTCTGGCACTGGACCCTGCGCGGGCGCGCCAAGTGCCCGATGCCATGGAGGCCATTGCCGCCGAAGGGCGCGGCGCGGTGGTCATGCTGCGCGATACCTCGGCGACGGCAATCTCTGATAGGCTGCGGGGGCGGGCCGCCAGCCCGAAGGAGTTGCGCCAGTATGGCGTCGGCGCCGAAATCCTGCATGCGCTCGGGATCAGCGAGCTTGTGATGCTCACCAACTCACCGACGCCGAGACTGGTGGGCCTCGAGGGCTACAACATCACCATCGTGGAAGCGCGGCCGATCCCCAAACCGGGTGAGGCGGGCGAAAGGGAGGCGGGCTGATGGCCGAGGAAAGCGACGCGGGCACCCTGGCCCTGCCGGTGCTGGACCCCGCAGCCCGGGTCCTGATCGTCTGTGCCCCCTATTACCGCAAGATCGCCGACGACCTGATCGCCGGCGCCCGCGCGGTGCTTGACGCCGCTGGCGCCGAGGTGGAGGTCATCGAGGTCCCCGGCGCCCTCGAAGTGCCCGTCGCCATCGGCATCGCGTCGGAAGGCGAGAAGGGGGCGAGCGGATATGACGGCTACGTCGCCCTCGGTTGCATCATCCGCGGCGAGACCACGCATTACGGAACAGTCTGCGAGGAGAGCGCCCGGGGCCTCACGCTCCTTGGGGTCCAACATGGCATCTGCATCGGCAACGGCATCCTGACGGTGGAGACCATGGCGCAGGCGGAGGCGCGCGCTGCGCCGGACGGGCAGAACAAGGGCGGCGGTGCAGCGGCCGCCGCACTCCATCTGATCGCGCTCGCGCGCCGGTTCCGCGGCCCCTCGGGCGGTGGCATGACGGGCGGCTATGTCGGCACCATGCCAATCCGGACGGCCTGAACCATGGAGGATGAGACGACCGACAGCGGCCCCAAAACTGGCCCCAACGCTGGCCAAAAGGCTGCACCCGACAAACGCGAAGGGCGCCGCCCCGCCGCCAAGCTGAAAGCCCGGCTCGAACGGTCCGCCGCGCGCCTCGCCGCCGTCCAAGCGCTCTATCAAATGGAAATCGCCGGCGTCTCGGTCGCCGAGGTGCGCGAGGAGTTCGAGATGCATCGGATCGGCGCCGAGATCGAGGGCGCCACCTACCATGATGCGGATATCGCTCATTTCCGCGATGTACTGACGGGGGCTGTGAAGGGTCAGGCCAGCATCGATCAGATGACCGACCGGGCGCTTGTCGAGAAATGGCCCCTCGGACGCATCGACGCGACCCTGCGCGCCCTCTTCCGCGCCGCCGGCCACGAGCTGGCCGCCCGCCCGGATATTCCGCCCAAGGTGGTGATCGGTGAGTATGTCGACGTCGCAAAGGCCTTCTTCTCTGGCAAAGAGCCCGGCTTCGTGAATGCGGTCCTCGATCATATGGCACGAGAAGCGCGCCCGGACGCCTTCGCGGCGGGCTGAGCGCCGGCCGACTTTCCTCCCTCCGACACGCGCGGTATGCAGCCTGCAGAGGAGGCAGCCATGACCGACGCGACCACCACCCCGACACTGCGCCTGCGCGATGAGGATCCGCGGGCACTGCGGGCGGTTGGCATCCTGATCTGGGGTCAGTCGGTGCTCGGTGCCCAGATGCCGGTGCACATCATCCTCGGCGGGCTGGTAGGCCATATGCTGGCCGACGATCCTGCCTTTGCGACGCTGCCGATCACGGTCTCGGTGCTGGGCTGTATGGTGACGGCACCGGGCATGTCCTGGCTCATGGGCCGCTATGGGCGACGCCTCGGCTTTCTGCTGGGCGCACTCGCCGGCGCGCTTGGTGCCTTCGTCTCGATGGAGGCGATCCACCAGCAGGACTTCATGCTCTTCCTGCTCGGCAGCGCCTTCGTCGGCATCTACTGGTCCGCGCACAACTTCTATCGCTTTGCCGCCGCCGATATGGCGAGCGATGCGTTTCGACCGCGCGCCATCGCCTGGGTGCTGGGCGGTGGGCTCGCCTCGGCGATCCTGGGCCCGGAGATCGTGCAGCTCTTCGGCGAGGCGCATGAGCCCGTGCCCCATGCCGGCGCTTATGAGGCGGTGATCTGGCTCAATCTGGCCGGCGCCCTACCCTTCCTGCTTCTCAACATCCCGGTGCCGCCGCGGCGCGCGCCGACCGCGCCGCGCAGACCGCTGCGCACCCTCCTGACGGCACCTCAGGTGCGCGTGGCCATCGTCTGCGCTATGGTCAGCTATGGGCTCATGAACCTGATGATGACGGCAACCCCCCTCGCGATGCAGGCTTGTGGGTTCGACACGGGCGAGGCCGCGGGGGTGGTGCAGCTGCATGTCCTGGCGATGTATGCGCCCTCCTTCTTCGTCGGCGGGCTGATTGCGCGGTTCGGACCGCAGCCGGTGATCGGTGCGGGTCTTGCGATGTTGGCCGCCGCCGCAGCGGTCGCCGCCACAGGCATCGAGCTCGGCCATTTCTACGGCGCGCTGATCCTCCTCGGGCTCGGCTGGAACTTCGGCTTCGTCGGCGCGACCTCGATGCTGGCGAGCGCGGTGGCGCCGGAAGATCGGGCGGCGGTGCAGGGGCTCAACGACTTTCTGGTGATGGCCTTCGTGGGGCTGGCCTCACTCGGCTCCGGCCTCCTCTTGAGCTTCGGTGGCTGGGCGGCCGTCCAAATCGCAGTGGTGCCGATGATCGTGCTCGCCGCCGCCGCCCTCCTCTGGTTCACCCTCGCACGACCCGCCACGGCGTGAAGACGCGGCAAGCTCGGCCGGCTCGCAAGGCAACGCCGCAGTGGATCCGGACAGATTGCTGCGGCGGTTAAGCCTGTTCTGGGCCACCGGTCCTCCGCTCAACCGGGCAACACAGCCCGAGAGGCCAAAGCGCCCCCAGTCGAGCCGGGGGACGAGGGCGCGAGTGCAGGATCAGATCGACTAGAACGCTAGTTGCCGAGAAGGTTCTCCGCGGCGCCGATGTTGCCGAGCACCTGCTGCAGGATCGTCAGCTCGCGCCCGAAGGTCGGCGTTGTCCGTGTCTCGAGATCGACGAACTGCCCGTCCTCAAGCCCATAGCGACGCACCGAGGTCACCCGGTCGACGTCGTTGAACTCGACCGCGATGATGCGCCGGTCGATGATCTCCGGAGCATAGAAG
>JBCCLX010000038.1:0-17211 GCA_039026635.1 Pseudomonadota bacterium | reverse complement strand
GTCACCTCAGCCCCGCCAGGCACCGCGCGGATCGTCGCAGGCTTCGGCTCGCGGGTGGAGCGCACGCGTGCCAAGACCTCCTGTGGGCTGTCATCAAGCGGCCTGTCGCCAAGCCAGTTGATCTCCTGCACCGCGACGCGTCGCGTGGCCAGAGCCGCGCGTGGGCCGACGATCACGCGCCGGGTCTCAGCATCGAGGCGGATCACGTGCAAGGCCTCCCCGCCGGTCTCCGCCCCACCAAGGCCAAGCCCCCGGCGCTGCCCGACCGTGTAGTGCAGCACGCCCCGATGCGTCCCCAGAACGCGTCCGTCGCAGTGCACGATCTCGCCGGGCTCGGCCGCACCGGGGCGCAGCTTTTCGATGACGGCCGCATAGTTCCCGCCCGGCACGAAGCAGATGTCCTGACTGTCCGGCTTGTCCGCGACGCCCAGCCCATGGCGTGCCGCGAGCGCCCGTGTTTCGGCCTTCGATGTCAGATTACCGAGAGGGAATCGCAGAAAATCGAGCTGCTCCCGCGTGGTCGCAAACAGGAAATAGGACTGATCGCGCGCTGGATCGGCTGCGCGGTGCAATTCCGGCCCTGCGCCTGCGTCCTGGCGTTGAACGTAATGTCCGGTCGCCAAACAATCCGCGTCCAAATCACGCGCCGTCTCGAGGAGGTCTCGGAACTTCACCCGCTCATTGCACCTGACGCAGGGGATCGGCGTCGCGCCGGCCAGATAACTGTCAGCGAAATCATCGATCACGCTTTCCCGAAACCGCCGCTCATAGTCGAGCACGTAATGCGGGAAACCGATCTGCTCTGCCACGCGTCTGGCATCATGGATATCGCGCCCCGCACAGCAGGATTTCGCCTTCGCAATGGCGGCCCCGTGGTCGTAGAGCTGCAGCGTGATGCCGACCACATCATAGCCCTCGGCCGCGAGTTCTGCCGCGACCACCGAGCTGTCGACACCCCCCGACATCGCCACCACCACACGCGTCTCTGCGGGCGCTTTGGCGAAGCCGAGGCTGTTCCGATCCCGCGTCGCGGGCGCCGAAATCTCTTGTGCTGCAGGGCCTTGGGGCAGGGCCATAGCGCAGTTTCCTCGTTTCATCGTGCTTTAAGCCCGTTCTCCTAATCTGACGGGCGCCGGAAATGAAGAAGGAGACGAACGATAGACGACACGGAGAACTACTGCATTGGGCCAGATGGGGAGCGGATGACGCTCGCCGATCTGCCACCGACGGACACCCGCCGCTGGGTGCCCCGTCGCAAAGCAAAAGTCGTGGCGGCTGTCGAGGGTGGGCTCATCGCTGTCGATGAAGCGCTCTCGCGGTACCGGATCTCGGAGGAGGAATACGACCTCTGGGTTTCGGCACTCAACCGGCACGGCATGCGCGGGCTCTGCGTGACCCGCCTTGGCCGCACCCGCCGGTCGTCAGAATGACGCCCGGGGGTTCGTGGCACGCCGCTCCCCCCCAAAAGAAAACCTTCTCCATTGCCGTTGCGTCCATGCGGGACTGCGGGTTTTCCCTCAGTGCTCCCGCGTGCTAGGTAATATATTGTTTACTGGGGTCGGGTTTAGTCACGGACGAGCGTTCGTTTCCGGTAGACCGTGGAGTGGTTGTCATGAGAATACTCCTGATAGAAGACGATGAGAGCACGGCTGCGAGCATCGAGGCTATGCTGCGCAAGGCCGATCTAAACGTCTATGTGACTGACAGCGGGGAGGAGGGCATCGAGCTCGCCAAGCTGTATGATTACGATTTGATCCTCCTTGATCTCAGCTTGCCCGACATCAATGGCCATGAGGTGCTGCGCAAGGTGCGGCTCGGCCGGGTGGATACGCCGACCCTGATCCTCACCGGCGAGGATGGGATCGATGCGAAGCTCAAGAGTTTTGCCTCCGGCGCCGATGATTTCCTGACGAAGCCCTTCAATCGCGACGAGTTGGTGGCCCGCATCCATGCCATCGTTCGGCGCTCGCGCGGTCATGCGCAGTCGGTGATCGAGACCGGCAAGATCCGCGTGAACCTCGATGCCAAGACGGTGGAGGCGGCAGGGCGCCCCGTGCATCTCACGGGCAAAGAGTACCAGATGCTGGAGCTGCTCTCGCTGCGCAAAGGCTCGACGCTGACCAAAGAGATGTTCCTGAACCATCTCTACGGCGGCATGGACGAGCCGGAAGTGAAGATCATCGACGTCTTCATCTGCAAGCTGCGCAAGAAGCTGGCCTCGGCCACGGGTGGCGACAACTACATCGAGACCGTCTGGGGACGCGGCTATGTGCTGCGCGATCCGATGCCCGAGGCTGCCTCGCTCGATATCCCCGCCTGACCCGGCCCTCCCCGTCGAGACGGAACGCCAAAACCACGATGGCCACCGCAAGGGTGGCCGTTTCTTAAGACACGTGAGCGATGGGCCGGTTCAGCCGGCGCTGCTGCTCTTGGAGGATGCCGCCACGGCCGGGCTCGGCTTTGGCGGGCTCGACGCAGTCGATGCACCGGTATTGAGCGGATCCTCCTGGCGTTGGACAGACCCCTCGAAATGCGCCCCGGACTCGATCGCAATCGTCTTGTGCACGATATCGCCTTCGACGACCGCCGAGGAGGTGAGCCGCACCTTGAGGCCGCGCACGCGCCCGACAACCTTGCCGTTGACGACCACATCCTCAGCCACGATCTCGCCCGAGATCACCGCGCCTTCTCCGACCGTCAACAAGTTGGCGCGCACATCGCCCTCAACCTTGCCCTCGATCTGAATATCCCCGCTGGTGACCACATTACCGGTCACCGTCAGGTCCGAGGACAGAAGCGAGGGCGAGGGCTTCGGCTTCGCGGGGAAAGATGCGCCGGCACGTTCCGCCGCCACAGGCGGCTGCGCGGGTTCGGTGCGCGCAGGCACCGCCGCCCGGCTGGGCTCGGTGGACGGCGTGGTTTCGTTCGGCTTGGGCTTAGAGAACATCGCGGGCTGCCTCGATGAATTTCAGGGGGTTCACGGCCTTCGAGTTAATGCGGACCTCGTAGTGGAGATGGTTGCCGGTGCTACGCCCGGTGCTGCCCATATCTCCGATACGATCCCCGCGCCCGACCTGTTGACCGAGCGTCACCCGGGCCTTGCTGAGATGAGCATAGAGGGTCTCGAAGCCGAATGCATGCCGAATCTCGACGACGATGCCGTAGCCGCGCTGGCGCCCGACGAAGGTGACGACGCCATCGGCGGTCGCCTTGATCGGCGTGCCGCGGGGGGCGGCAATGTCGATCCCCTGATGCATGCTGATCTGACCGCGGAAGGGGTCACGACGATGACCAAAGCCGCTTGTCAGCCGTCCCCCGATCACCGGCAAGGCGAAGGGGACTTTCGTTGCCGCGAATTGCATCAGTCCAAGCCGCTCGAACCGATCCGTCAGCGCGGCAACCGCAACATCGCGGGCATCGGGCGCCTTGGGCGGCGTCAGCGCTGATGCAACCTCCTCATCGGCTTCCCTAAACGGCCCGCCGCGGCCCGAGAAGTCTCTCTCGGTCTGCTCGAGAAGCGCGTCCAGATCCAGATCGGCCCGTTTGAAGACCCGCTCCAGCCCATCGAGGCTTTCATCAGCGGCGAGCGCTAGGCGCGCGACCAATCTATCTTCACGATCGACGGCCAGGGCGAGATCCTCGCGCAGCCCATCAAGCTCCCCATCGAGGCGCCCGTTGCGGGCGAGTGCGAAATCGCGCTCGGCGATCACCTCATCCATGGTCGTGCCGAGTTTCTCGAGCGCCCGGGTCAACCCTTCGGCCCGCGCTTCGGCACCGGCGAGGGCGATGCGCGCGGCCGCCTCTCGCCGTCCGGCCGCTTCGGCCTTCGCGGCCAGGGCACGCTGCGCATCCGCCGCCCGCTCCTGCGCCTCAAAAGCCTGATCGAGCGCCGCCGATCGCTCACTCAGCGCGAGTTCCGTCTCGCGCGCCATTTGCTCTGCCGCGGCAAAGCGTGCTGCCAGGGCATCCTGGCGCCGATGGGCCACGTCGCGTTCGGCGAGGGCCTGCTCAAGCGCCTGCTGGAGTGCTGCCGCCCGCGCCTCGGCCGCAGCCAGCATCGGGCCAGGCGCTTGCCCACCGCCAAGACCGGCACTGAAGGCTGTGGCCAGGGCTGCGAGCGCCACACCGGCCAGCAGCCCGACTGAGAAAAGACCGGTCGCCCCGAACCGGCTGATCCGCCGATCCTCGCTCCCGCCGTCCCGCGCAGTCATAGCCGCGCGGCCTCCTCTTTCGTTAGAAGGCAATGTTAGACCCCAACTGTCCCGCTCTTTAGGACGCATGTTCTTGTATTGCGCCCTTTTTGCAACGGTATACAGGGGTCATCCGGCAAAGCAACAGATTTTGCGTAGAAGTGCAGCATTCGGGGTGGGTGAAGGCAGGCCGCCTTGAGCGGGCTGCCGAAATTTCCATCATGTTAACGGCCAATGCAGCGCTCAGGACGCCTGCACCGCACCCAGCACCGCATCCACATGACCGGGCACCTTCACGTTACGCCAGGCCTCGAGGATCGTGCCGTCCGGGCCAATCAGGAACGTCGACCGTTCGATTCCCATGTACTTCTTGCCGTACATCGACTTCTCCTTCCAAACGCCGAAGCGCTCGCAGAGATCGCCCTCTGCATCAGAGATCAGCGCTACCTTCAGCTCATGCTTGGCGATGAACTTGTCATGCTTGGCGGCCGTGTCCTTGGAGACGCCCACGATCGCCGCGCCGGCGGCCTCGAATGCTGCGATGTTCTCGGTGAAGCCGATCGCCTCTTTGGTGCAGCCGGAGGTATCGTCCTTGGGATAGAAATACAGAACCAGCTTCCGGCCAGCAAAATCGCCGAGCGCGATCGTGCGTCCCCCATCCGCCGGCAGCGAGAAATCCGGCGCCGCATCGCCCTTTGCCGGTCCAGTTGCGTCAGCCATCCTGCTCCCCTTTCCTCGATGTTCCAGCCGGATACCTGTTCAGCCCGGCGACGGCAGCGTAAGTATCTTGTGGCAGACTGGCGGCAAGGGCGGCAGATGCGGGATCCGGGCAGGCAACGGCGCAGAAGACCCTATCGAGGGGAGGCGAGACGCTGACACAGAGACAGTCGTCGATGGCCAGTGGACCGACAAGCAGCGGACCGACAGGCAGTGGACCGGCGGGCAAAGAGCCGCGCCCGGCGGGGGAACTGCAGGCCGTCGCGGCGTCGCATTCATCGTCTCGATCCAGGCGTGTCGCGGGCGGCGCCCTGCAGGCGTGCCGTTCTGGTGTTCGACGCTCCTGGTGGTGCGTCACGCTGTGTCTGCGGTTCTGTGCGACGATGGTCGTGCTCTCGGCCGTGGCTCTCGGGCTGCTCGTGCATGAGCTGTCACAGCGCCCAGTACCGCTGCCCGGTGTGGCAGACACGGTGGCGGCGATTTTCAATGCTCGGCAGGACACGACCCGTCTTCAGGTCGGGCGGGTGTATCTGGCGCTCACGCGGCGCAGCCGCTTGCCGGCGCTGCGCTTTGCGGATGTGTCTTTCGCCGATGCCGCGACGGGCGAGCATGTGCTCGGTGTCCGGCTGATGGGCGCACGCTTTGCGGTGCCGGATCTGCTGCAGGCCCGCATCGCGCCCCGCGGGATCACTGTGATCGAGCCGACGGCACGGCTCGTGCGCCAGGCCGATGGTCGCTTTCGCTTCGGCATCGGGGAAGGGCAGAGGGACGACGCGGCCGAGGACCTGGGGAGGCGGCCGGGCAATGCTCTTGCCTCGGAACAGCCCACGACCGTGCCGCCGACCGGGGAGCCCGACCGTGGGATGACGGCGGTGACCACGCTTTTGGATGGGCTCAACGGCATTGGTCCGGTGCCGGCCGGCGCAGAGCGGCTGCGCCGTGTGACCATCCGCGATGCGGCGCTGACGCTCTCCAACGAGGCGACGGGCAACGCCATTGTGGCCGAGAATGCGACGCTGCGCCTGCGCGTGACCGAAGCCGGCCTTGCCGCGACCCTCGATATGCCGATCACGAGCAGCGCCGGCGAGCAGACCATGCTGAACCTCGAAGGGCGCCGTGCGCGGGGCAGTCGGATCACCGACGTGCGGGCCGAGGTCGGCCATGTGCGGCTGGACGGTCTGGCCAAGGAGTTTCCCGAACTCGCCTTTCTCGCGCCGCTCGCCGCTCCGGTCGCTGGTGACTTCGATGTGGTGGTCGAGGCTGACGGGACGCTGCGCGATGTTTCGGCGCGCCTTCGTGCCGGCAGCGGCGGCCTGCGCCTTGGCGGACCGACCGAGCCGCCGCTGCCCATTCGCAACGCAGTGCTCGATCTCGACTACACGCCCGCGACCGGTCGCCTGCAGGTGCTCGATGCCGCGATCGATGGTGACACGGGGCGACTGGCCTTGACGGGTAATGCCTGGCTCTCGAGCGACGCGCAGGGTCTGGTCACCGGTGTCGAGGTCGATCTGCATGCCCGCAACCTGGTCTTTGACGCCTCGGAGAGCCTGGCCGAGCCCGTCACCTTCCAACATGCGTTCTTCGCCGCTCGGGCAGATTTTGCCGCGGAGCGCCTCGAGCTTGCCCGTGTCGCGCTGCTCGACGAGGACCTGGCCATCGAGGCTTCGGGGGCGATCTCTTATGCCACGGCCGCGCCCGAGATCGCGGTGCGGGCCCGCGCGACGGGTCTCGATGTCGACCATGTGAAGGCGCTCTGGCCGATCGGCGTCGGGGGCAATGCGCGCCCGTGGTTCGTGCAGAACCTCACGCAGGGCGAGATCCCGGAACTGATCGCGCAGTTCGCGATGGCGGGGGAGCGTCAAACCCTCGCGTTGGATTTCTCCTTCGAGAATGTCGTGAGTACCTATTTGCCCACCATGCCGGCGATCGAAGGGGGAGCGGGGCAGGCGCATCTCTCGCTCGAGCAGTTCGATTTGGCGCTTGATGAGGGGTATGTGGATGTGCCCGGCGCGGCGCCCGCGCGCCTCGATCTCGCGGGCTCCAGCATGACGATCTATGACTTTGCCGCGCCGCAGACGCCTGCCGATATCCGGCTTCGTGGCACGGGCGCGATCGACGCGGTGCTCTCGGTGATCGATCGCCCGCCCCTACGGCTCGTGAGCAAGCTCGGCCTGCCGCTCGGGCGCGTCGAGGGCAGCGCGGCTGTGGAAGCCGATCTCTCCTTTCCCCTCCTCGCCGCGCTCAAGGTCTCGCAGGTCGAGGCGGAGGCGCGCGCTGCGCTGCGCGACGTGGCGCTCGTGATGCCGCTGGGGGTGGAGGGTGCTGAGGCGCTGCCGGTGACGGCCTCTGCGCTGAGCCTTTCGGCCAATACCGTCGCGATGTCGCTGACGGGCGATATCGAGGCGCGCGGCCTGCCCCTCAGAATCGCCTGGCAGGAGCGTTATGGGGCAACACCCGGCCGGAACCTCGAGCTGGCGGGCGAGGCGAATGCGGGCCTTCTGGCAGACTTCGGCCTGCCGCTCGACGCGCTGGGGCCCGAGCCTTTCCCGGTGAGTCTTGCCTTAGAGCAGGGCGGCGATGGTGTCGTCACCGCGCGGTTGGAGGCGGATCTAAGCGCGCCCGAGATCAGCCCCTCGCCCCTTGCCTGGTCCAAACCGGCCGGCAGCGCTGCGCGAATGCAGATCGACGCGGCTGTGCGACCGGCGGACGGCGAGGGGACTGGCGCCGATATCTCGGGCCGCTTCGAGAGCGGTGAGAGCGTGATCGCTGCCGAGGCGCGCATCGGCACCGATGGGCGGCTGATCTCCGCCAATCTCGATCCCGTCCGTCTTGCTCCTTTCGCCGATGTCACCCTTGCCGTGGAGGCCGACGGGCTTGGCGGCTATGCCCTCGCGCTCGGCGGCAGGCGGCTCGACATCGCCCTTCTCGACACCGCGGCCGTCCCGGAGGAGGAGCAGGGCGGGAGCAGTGAGGCGGAGGAGGGGGAGGGCGGTCCTGTCGGGGCGCTGCGCTTCGATCTCAATGAACTGGTGCTGACCGAGGGGCTGCGGATCGAGCCTGTCGCGGGCACCCTTCGGCGAGAGGAGCGGCAGCTCTCGGGCGAGTTTCGGGGCCGCGTGAACGCCTCAGCCCCAGCCTCCGGCACCTTCGCCTTGCCCCGCGGCACGGCCGAGCCCGAGCGCGAGCCTGGGGCGCTCTCGCTTGTCACCGAAGATGCCGGAGCCTTTCTGCGCGCCCTCGGTATTGCCGAAGAAGCATCGGGCGGGCGGCTTTCGGTCGAGGCGAGCCTGCCGAGTGGCGGCTTCTCGCGGCTCGAAGGCACCGTCTTGGCCACAGATCTCCAAGTCACCGAAGACAGCGCCGTGCGTCGGATCGTGACGCGGGGCGGTGCCGAAGACGCCCTCGAAGCCGACCCGAGCGGCGGCATCAGCTTCCGTGACATCGTCGTGCCCTTCGCGATGGCCGATGAAGTGATCATGATCGACGACGCGATTGCCACGGGCCCTGCGTTGGCCATTCGCGTTGGCGGGCGCGTCGATCTTGCGGAGGAGACGCTCGATCTCTCCGGCGTCGCCTCACCCGCCTATGCGGTCTCGGGCTTTCTCGACGATATCCCGCTGCTCGGCCGCGTGCTGACGGGGCGCCGCGGCGAGGGGCTCTTGGGGATCACCTTCTCCGTGAGCGGCGGGCTCGACGAGCCCGACCTGTCGGTCAACCCGCTCTCGATCCTCGCGCCTGGGATCCTGCGCAACCTCTTCACGGGCATCGATGCGTCGAAATCCGCCGATGACGAGGCGGCCAGCGAGCGGGACCGAACCCGTCTTGAGGACGATTTCGGCGGCAACGACTGATCCTCCTGCGGCGCGCCGACCCTTCTTGCGCGCAGGAGCGGGCCCGGCTGACACGCGCGCGCTGTTGCCCGGGTCGCTCAGCCGCAGCCTTGCGATCTTCGCAGGTGCAATCGCCCCTGGTCCGCTCAGCGCTGCAGGAGTACGGGTAGCCACCGGGAGGGAGGGTGCATGAACATCTACCTGCCAATCGCTGAGGTATCGGTGAACGCACTCGTGCTGCTCGCGCTCGGGGGCGGTGTTGGCATGTTGTCTGGCCTTTTTGGCGTGGGCGGTGGCTTCTTGATGACGCCGCTCCTGATCGTGGTCGGCATCCCTCCTGCCGTGGCGGTGGCCACTGGGACCAATCAGATCGCCGCCGCCTCTTTCTCGGGCATGCTGGCCCATCTGCGACGACGCACCGTCGACATGAAGATGGGCACGGTGATGCTCGTTGGCGGGATCTTCGGCTCCGCCGCCGGGGTCCAGGCCTTCGCACTCTTGCGCGAGATCGGGCAGGTCGAGCTGGCAGTCGGGCTCTGTTACGTCGTCTTTCTCGGCGTCGTCGGCGGGTTGATGCTGGCGGAGAGCCTGCAGGCATCGCGGCGGGTGAGAAAGGGGGGCGCGGCGCGGCGGAAGCGCCGGCACAACTGGATCCACGGGCTGCCCTTCAAGATGCGCTTCCGCCAGTCCAACCTCTACATCTCAGCGATCCCGCCCCTGGTGATCGGTGCCCTCGTCGGCCTCTTGGCGGCAATTATGGGGGTCGGCGGTGGCTTCATCATGGTGCCGGCCATGATCTACCTTCTCGGCATGGCGACGACTGTCGTCGTCGGCACCTCGCTTTTTCAGATCCTGTTCGTGGCTGCTTTCACGACCCTTGGCCACGCGATCACGAACCAGACCGTCGATGCCATGCTCGCGCTGGTCCTGATTATCGGCGGCGTCGTGGGGGCGCAGATCGGGGCGCGGCTGGGTCCAAGACTGCGTGCGGAACAGCTACGCATCCTGCTCGCGCTCATCGTGCTTGCCGTCTGCCTTAAGCTCGGATGGGATCTCGTGCGCACCCCGAGCGAGCTCTTCGTCCTTGGTGAGGTCCGGGGATGACACGCCTGCTCCTGCTGTTGGCGATGATGCTCGCAAGCCTGCCGGTTCGCGCCGAGGAGGTCGTGGCCGGGCTCAGCCAGACGCGCGTCGCGATCAACACCAGTTTCACGGGCTCAGAGATCTTCGTCTTCGGCGCGATCAAGCGCACGGCTCCGCCGCCCGAGGGCGCCGTCGATGTCTTGGTCGCCATCCAAGGGCCGTCCAAGCCCGTGATGGTTCGCAAGCGCGAGCGCCAGTTCGGGATCTGGGTCAACGGCCCGGGCGTGCCGATCGATGCCGCGCCCAGCTTCTACGCCGTCGCCACCACCCGGGCCTTTCGCGAGACCATCAGCTTCACGGAGGACCTGCGCCATCGCGTTGGCCTCAGCGAGGTGATCCGTCTGATCGACGCGCCGGATTGGTTGGTGGATGAGCGCGGTGATTTTCTCGATGCGGTCGTGCGCGTGCGCGAGGCGGAGGGGCTCTACTTCATCGATGAGGGCGGTGTGCGCGTGACCGAAGAGGCGCTCTTCGAAGCGCTCGTGGATCTGCCCGCCAATTTGGTGGAGGGGGACTACATCGCACGCATCTTCCTGCTCCGCGACGGCGCCGTCGTCGATGTGTATGAGCAGATCTTGCCGGTGAAAAAGGTGGGTATCGAGCGTCTGCTGCACAGCCTCGCCCATGAGAGCCCTGCCTTCTACGGCGTTGCCTCGGTGCTCCTCGCGCTGGCCGCCGGCTGGGCTGCCTCCGCGCTCTTCCGATATTTTGTTCCATAAGAGTTAAGCGATGGAGAAATGAAATAACTGTCCGAAACTGTGACGAATACCGCTTTAGGAGAATCTCGAAATCGGACATGCACTTCACGGTTGTTTAGGATTATGGTGGTAGACCGACCAGTGTGGTGTTCGTTTCTGCCGATCCTAATGGTACTGGAGTGGTGTAGATGGGTCTTTTACGTGTTGTGGCGGCCAGTTTGGCGTGTCTGTTCTTCTTTGTCGCCTTTCCCGCCGGGGCGGGGGATCGTGTTGGCAATACGATTGTGATGACGGCGCCTGGCAGTCCGGTTGAGCTGCAGCGCTATGGCTCCCGCGTCACGGGCTTCTTCCAAAAGGACGGCGATCGTCTCGACGTCATCCTCCTTGTCGCCGCGAACGGTCGTGTGCTGCGTACGGGCGCGCGGCTCGTCGATGGCCAACATCTGGCGCTGCGTCAGCCTCGCAATGGTGAGATCGTGGAAATCCGGCGCGTCGCCGACACGGTGGAGGTGACGATCGCCAAGGGGTTTCCGCGCCCCCTCCAGACTGCTGGAGCGCAGGCGGACAGGAGCCCACGGATGACGGCGGCACTGAACAGCCAGGGGCTGCGCTGAAGGCGCGCCGGCGACATCGCGGACCTAGCCTGGATCACTTGCCGACAGAGAGCGACGGGGCGAGCCAAGCATGCGCGATCCGCATCGCTCTCCTGCGTCCCCAGCCCTGTTGTCCGCGCCCTCCGCCTGATAGCCCCCACTGACAACAGCGGGGGCCACGAAGGCTGGCCCCCGCCGCGTCCAACACCACCGGCGCCGTGCCCGCCTGCGCAGCGCGGCCGACGGGCGGGCGCGCCGTCAAAGGGGGCTCTAATGACCGACATGTCCGGAAAATCCGTCCTGGTCACAGGCGCGAGCCGCGGGATCGGCGCGGCGACCGCGCGCGCCTTTGCGGCGGCAGGCGCTGCCGTCGCCCTCGCCGCCCGCTCTACCGCGGAGATCGAGGCCGTGGCCCATGACATCTCGGCCGGAGGCGGCCGGGCCCGTGCGCTCGCCTGCGATGTTGCCGATCGCGGCGCTGTCGCGCAGGCCATCGCCACCGCAGAGGCCGCCCACGGCCCACTCGATATCCTGATCAACAACGCCGGCATGATCGAGCCCATCGGCCCCCTCGCCGAGACCGACCCCGACGCCTGGACCCGCGCCATCGACGTCAACCTCAAGGGGGTCTACTACGCCATGCGCACGGCCCTGCCGGGCATGATCGTCCGCGGCACCGGCACGATCATCACCGTCAGCTCCGGCGCCGCCTCCCGCCCGCTCGACGGATGGTCTTCCTACTGCACTTCGAAGGCAGCCGCCGCGATGCTGACCCGCGCGGGCGCCCTTGAGGCTGGCCCCCACGGCGTCCGCGTCCTCGGCCTCAGCCCCGGCACGGTGGCGACGGAAATGCAGCGCGTGATCAAAGCCTCCGGCATCAACCGGGTCAGCCAGCTCGACTGGTCCGAACATATCCCCGCCGATTGGCCCGCCCGTGCGCTCGTCTGGCTCGCAGGGCCCGAGGGCGCCGCCTTTGCCGGCGAGGAGGTATCGCTGCGCGACGAGGACATACGCCGGCGGGTCGGGCTCATCGACTGATCTTCCAGCACCCGCCCCTGCCGAGGGCTGCGACAGAGCAGCCCGCACCCTTCTCGCGGCTTGTCCCGCCCCGCCGCGGCGCCACATCTCAGGGACGCCGCCAAGGGACGAAATGACCGTACTTCTCGAGATCGATGGCCTCGCCAAGCATCATCCCACGCCACAGGGCCGTCTGCAGGTGCTCGATGGCGTGTCGCTGCGCCTCGATGCCGGTGAAAGCGTAGCGCTCACAGGCGAGTCGGGCTCCGGCAAATCGACGCTCCTGCATCTCGTGGCCGGGCTCGATACCGCCGACGCTGGGCGCGTTCTGATCGACGGCACCGATATCGCGGCGCTACCGGAACGGGCGCGGGCGGATCTTCGCCGACGCCGCCTCGGTATCGTCTTTCAGCAGTTCAACCTGATCCCCTCGCTCAGCGTGCGCGATAATCTGGGCTTTGAGGCCCGCCTTGCCGGGCGGCCCGATCCGGAGCGGGAGGCGCGCCTCGCCGAGCGCCTCGGCCTTGGTGCCACACTCGATCGCTACCCTGAGCAGCTTTCCGGTGGGCAGCAACAGCGCCTCGCCCTCGGCCGTGCGCTCGCTGCCCGTCCCTCGCTGCTGCTCGCCGATGAACCGACGGGCAATCTCGACGAGGAGACATCGACCGCGGTGCTGGATCTGGCGCTCGAACTGGTGGCGGAGACCGGCTGTGGGTTTCTGATGGTCACCCACTCCCCGCGTTTGGCTGCCCGGCTCGACCGCTCGGTCCGTCTCTCGGGTGGCCGGCTCGAACAGTTTCAGGCGGCGGCCTGACCGGCCATGGCGCGCGCCGTCCCCCGCCTTATCGCTCCCCTGATCGATCGTCAGGCCGTGCCGCCCACGGTGCTGCGGGCCCTCTGGAGCTATTGGCGCCGCAACCCGATCCAGCTTGCGGCCCTGCTGGCCGGTCTCGCCATCGCGACGGCCCTCTGGTCGGGCGTTCAAGCGCTGAATGCGGAGGCACGGGCGAGTTATGACCGGGCGGCGGCCACGGTCGGTGGCGGGGCGCCGAGGCTCGTTGATCCCCAGGGTGGTCGGATCGACGAGAGTGTCTGGGCCGCTCTGCGCCGCGCCGGCTGGCCGGTCTCGCCCTTCCTGGAAGGCACGGTGGAGATCGGGGGCGAGAGCTACCGCCTCGTTGGGGTCGATCCGCTGTCACTGCCAGCCAACGAGAACCTCGACCTGACCGGCGCGCCTGGCGATGATGGCGACGGCGATGGGCAAGACGGCGATGGCGACGGGTTCTCCCGCTTTATCCTGCCCCCGTTCGCGACGCTCGCAGCCCCTGGCACGATCGATGCCCTCGGCGGCCCCGACGTCACGCCGGGGACGGATGATGGCCTCGTGCTGCCTCGGCTTGAAGCGCGCATGACGCTGGCGGAGGGGCTGCTCGTCGTCGACATCGGCGTCGCACAGCGCGTGCTGGGGGCCGAGGGCGCGCTCTCGGCATTGCTGCTCGGCGACCGTGCGGCCCCGCGCACGCCGCTCGCCGAGACGGCGGGCGCTGGGCTTGATCGTGTGGAGCCGGAGGCGCCGGCCGATCTCGAACGGCTGACCGCGAGCTTTCATATGAACCTGACGGCCTTCGGGCTCCTCAGCTTCCTCGTCGGCCTCTTCATCGTGCATGCGGCCATCGGTCTCGCCTTCGAGCAGCGGCGTGGCCTCTTTCGCACGCTTCGGGCCATGGGCGTCTCGGCGCGGGACCTGGCCGCGGCGCTTCTACTCGAGATCGTGACCGTAGCAATCGTGGCCGGCGCGGTCGGGCTCATCGGCGGCTGGCTGCTGGCCGCCGCACTGATGCCGGATATCGCGGTCACGCTTGAGGGGCTCTACGGCGCGGACGTACCGGGAAGCCTGGCGCTGCGCCCTGCTTGGTGGGCTGCGGGTCTTGCCATGGCGCTGGCCGGCGCTCTCGCCGCGGGCGCCCAGAGCCTCTGGCGGGCCTACCGCCTGCCGGTTCTCACGGCCGCGGCCCCGCAGGCTTGGGCGGAGGCACAGGATCGGTGGCTGCGTCGACAGGGCATCGCAGCGGCCGCCCTCGCCCTCGCCGCGGTTCTCCTGCCCGTGCTGCTCGACGGGCTCGTGGCCGGGTTTGCGACGCTTGGCGCGCTGGTCCTGGCGGCTGCCCTCGCGCTCCCGCTCCTCGCCGCCGCTGCGCTGCGCTTTGCCGAGCGGCTTGCCGCGCCGGGGCTTGCGCGCTGGTTCTGGGCGGACACGCGCCAACAGCTCTCGGGCCTCACCCTCGCGCTGATGGCGCTGCTCCTGGCCCTTTCGGTCAACATCGGCGTCGGCACGATGGTCGAGAGTTTCCGCACCACCTTCACAGGGTGGATCGGTGACCGGCTTGCGGCAGATGCCTACTACCGCGCCGAAACCCCGGAGGAGGCCGCACGCCTTGCCGCCTGGCTCGAGACCCGCCCGGAGGTCCAGGCGATCCTGCCCAACTACAACGCCGACACGCGCATCGACGCCTGGCCGGTCGAGGTCTATGGCTTTGCCGATGATCCGCTCTATCGCCGCAACTGGCCGCTGCTCGCGCAGTCGGACGGCGCGTGGGATGCTCTGGGGGCCAGCACCGGGATCATGATCAGCGAGCAGATGTCCTATCGGCTCGACCTCGATCTTGGCGACGGCCTCGTCCTGCCTGGCACGGTGGGCAGTCGTCCGCTCGAGGTCGTTGCCATTTATGCCGACTACGGCAATCCGGCAGGGCAGGTGCGCATCGCGGCCGATCTGCTGCACGACCTCTTTCCGGATGTCGAGCGGCTGCGCTTCGGCCTGCGCGTCGAGGACGGCGCCACGCCGGCACTAGTGGCGGCTATGCGCACCGAATTCGGCCTCGGGCTTGAGCGGCTGCGCGATCAGGAGAGCCTGGAGGCGCTCAGCCTGGCGATCTTCAACCGGACCTTCGTGGTGACCGGAGCGCTCAACACGCTGACCCTCGCGGTCGCGGGTGTGGCTCTGCTGACCTCGCTCGTGACGCTCTCCTCCATGCGGCTGCCGAGCCTGGCGCCCGTTTGGGCGACCGGGCTCACGCGCGCGCGGCTCGGCGGGCTCGAGCTTCTCAAAATGCTGTGCCTGGCGCTCGTGACGGCGGCGGCGGCGGTGCCTGTGGGTCTCGCCATCGCCTGGCTGCTCGTCAGCGTGATCAATGTGGAGGCCTTTGGATGGCGGCTCCCTCTCCATCTCTTTCCGCTCGACTGGGCGCGGCTCGGCCTGCTCGCGCTGGCGACCGCTGCCCTCGCCTCGGCGCTGCCGGTCTGGCGGCTCTCGCGCATGGCGCCAGCGCGGCTCATCGCCGTTTTTGCGGCGGCACGATGAGGACGCTGCTCGCCCTCCTGATGATGATGCCCGGGCTGGCGGCGGCCCAAGGCTATGCGGGCCTCGGCAGCGCGGTGGAGGAGGGCTATGCCCAGGTCGAACGCGGCCGCGCGATCACCTTCCCGCAAGACCATTTGCCCCATCCCGATTTCCGCATCGAATGGTGGTATGTGACTGCGAACCTCCTCGGCGCCGACGGGCAGGACTATGGGCTGCAGTGGACGCTCTTTCGTTCCGCCCTCGCGCCCGCTTCGGCGGATGAGACCCGGGAAGGCTGGTCCTCGCGCCAGTTTTGGATGGCGCATGCGGCGGTCACCTCGGCGGAGACCCACCGCTCGGCCGAGCGCTTTGCCCGCGGTGGCGTGGGCCAAGCAGGCGTCGAGGGTGCGCCGTTCCGCGCTTGGCTCGACGATTGGCGCTTCGAGAGCCTGGAGGGCGGGGCCGATGCGCCCTTCGCGCCCCTGCGCCTCACTGCCCGCGCGGAGGATTTTGCCTATAGCCTTACGCTGACGACGGCCGCGCCGCCGGTCCTGCAAGGCGAGGCGGGCTTCAGCGTGAAGTCCGAGCGGGGGCAGGCCTCGCACTACTACGCGCAGCCCTTCTTCGAGCTCGAAGGCGAGATCGAGATCGATGGTGAGCGGGTTGCCGTGACGGGCCGTGCCTGGATGGATCGCGAATGGTCGACCCAACCGCTGACCGCCGATCAGACCGGCTGGGATTGGTTTGCTCTGCGCCCTGAGGATGATGTGGCCCTTATGGTCTACCGCCTCCGCCATGAGGATGGGGACGATTACGTGACCGGCAATTGGGCGACGCCCGATGGTCGTTCAGAGCCGCTCGCGCCCGGCACGATCGAGATCGTGCCGATCGGCTGGACGGATATCGACGACCGCCGCGTGCCGACGGAATGGCGCATCGCCGTGCCCTCACGCGGGATCGAGATCACGACGCGCCCCGTGAACGCTCAGAGCTGGATGGACACCTCCTTCAGCTACTGGGAAGGGCCGGTCCGTTTTGAGGGCAGCCATTCGGGCCTCGGCTACCTCGAGATGACCGGCTACTGAGCGCCATCCATCCCCTCACCAGCCCATCGTGCCGGGCCCACCCTTGAAGGGCCCACGCAGATTGGACGTGCGCCATCCCCCGTAGAAATCGCCCTCCTGGGCGAGCACCTTCTCGCCGGCCACATAGCAGGCGTCGAAGGCGGCGGGGTAGAAGGCGAGGTAACCCGCGATCTCGGTAAAGGCTGGCGTTGGTCGGGGATAGGCCCAGGCGGCACGGCGGGCCGTGCGCTTCCCGGCGGTCACATCGAAGTATTGTGCGGCACCCTTCCATTCACAGATCGACTGGCCATGGGCCGGAGTGAGGGTCGCGACGACATCGCCCGGCGGCAGATAGTAGGTGGGGGGATGGCTCGTCTCGAGCACGCGAAAGCCCGCGCGGGTTTCGGCCACGATCGCCCCGCCAAGCTCGACACGAAGGGTCTCGGCGACGCGCTCGAGCCGCGGTGGGCGGGGATAGTCCCAGACGGACTCTTCCACCAAACCACTCACGCCGGTCTCTCCGACGTCAGTCTCGCGGTGCCGATGTAGATGATGCCGGTGAAGGGATGGAGCCCGAAGGTGAAGTCGAGCCGGCGATTGATGCCCGTGGGCCCGAGCC
>JBCCLX010000037.1:0-17429 GCA_039026635.1 Pseudomonadota bacterium | reverse complement strand
CCGGCGGCGGGATGCCGGCGGCGGGATGCTGACGGCGGGATGCCGGCGGCGAAATGGTGGCGGCGGGATGCTGGCGATGGTCTGCAAGCCGGCTCAATCGGTGCGGTAGTTCGGGCTTTCGCGGGTGATGTGGACGTCGTGGACGTGGCTTTCCTTCAGCCCCGCGCCGGTGATGCGGACGAACTGGCAGTCTCGGTTCATGGCCTCGATCGTGCGGTTGCCGGTATAGCCCATGGCCGCGCGCAACCCGCCGGTGAGCTGATGCAGGACCGCGGCCGTCGGGCCTTTGTAGGGGACCTGGCCCTCGATGCCCTCGGGGACCAGCTTCTGGGTGTCGCGGATCTCCTTCTGGAAATAGCGATCGGCCGAGCCGCGGGCCATGGCGCCGACCGAGCCCATGCCGCGATAGGCTTTGTAGCTGCGGCCCTGGTAGAGGAAGACCTCGCCCGGCGCCTCGTCAGTACCCGCCAGCATGGAGCCGATCATCGCGCAATGGGCGCCGGCGGCGATGGCTTTGGCCAGATCGCCCGAGAATTTGATGCCGCCGTCCGCGATCACGGGCGTGCCCGTGGCGGCCGCGGCCTCGGCACAATCCATCACGGCCGTCAGCTGCGGCACGCCGACGCCGGCGACGATGCGCGTGGTGCAGATCGAGCCCGGGCCAATCCCGATCTTGACCGCATCGGCGCCGGCGTCGATCAGCGCCCGCGTCGCCTCGCCCGTCGCCACATTGCCGGCGACGACCTGGACGGCGTTGGAGAGCTTCTTGACGCGGGTGACCGCCTCGGCGACGGCGGCGGAATGGCCATGGGCGGTGTCGATGACGATCAGGTCGACGCCCGCATCGATCAGGGCGGACGAGCGCTCAAAGCCGGTGTCGCCCACGGTCGTAGCGGCAGCGACGCGCAGGCGACCGAGGGCGTCCTTGGTTGCCAGCGGGTTAAGGACCGCCTTTTGAATATCCTTCACCGTCAAGAGACCGGTGCAGCGCCCCTCCCCGTCCACGACCAGCAGCTTCTCGATGCGCCGCGACTGCAGCAGCCGCTTGGCCGCGTCGAGATCGACGGGCTCGCGCACGGTTGCGAGCTGCTCGCTGGTCATCAGTTCGCGCACAGGCGTGGCCGGGTTTTCGGCGAAGCGGATGTCGCGGTTGGTGAGGATGCCGACGAGGCGCCCGTTGGCCTCGACCACCGGAAAGCCCGTGATCCGGTAGCGCTCCTGGGCGGCGAGCGCATCGCCCAGCGTCTGCTCGGGGCCGAGCGTCACCGGCGCGTAGACGATGCCGCTCTCGAAGCGTTTGACGGCGCGCACTTGGGCGGCCTGTTCCTCGACCTCGAGATTGCGGTGGATAACGCCGAGCCCGCCCGCCTGGGCCATGGCGATGGCCATGGATTGCTCGGTCACCGTGTCCATGGCCGAGGAGAGGAGCGGGATCGTGAGCTCGATCTCCTTTGTCACTCGGGTGCGCAGGTCGGCATCGGCGGGGATCACCTCCGAGGCGCCAGGCACGAGGAGGACGTCGTCGAAGGTGAGGGCTTCCCGAATCTCCATCGAATCGTCTCCTGTATGCGCGCCGGTACGGCCGGCTTCTGGGCCGCCCTCATGTCATGGGCGAGCGGCGATGGAAAGTGAGGGGCAGATGGGCGCGACGACGGCCTTCGCAAGCGCGGTCCGGGCGACGGGCTGGGTCGGTGTGGCCTGTGCTCTCGCTCTGGGGGCGCATGCGGGCACGGATAGCGACGCTGGCGCTGGCACTGGCACTGGGCCGGGTGCTGGCCCCGCTGCTGGTACGGCATCGCCCGCGGTTCCGCCCGGCGATCCTTTGCCGACCAAGCTCCTGGCCGTCACGGAGCTCGATCTCAACGGCGATGGTCTGATGGATCGGGCGCGCCTGATGCAGCGCGAGCCGACGGGCGAGGTCGACTTCCTGCTCGATCTCGGCGGCGAGAGCGGGGGCTTCTATCCCAATCTCTGGGCCAGCAACATCGCTTGGAGCGGGGAGATGGCGGGGACCCTGCCGTCGCTCGACATCACTGCCCGCGGCAGCCTGCAGGTGATCTCGGAGAACGCGAGCATCGGGCGCTATCGTTGGCGGAAGGTGCTGACGCTCGCTTGGCGCGATCATGAGCTGCTGTTGGCGGGCTATACCTATGAGAGCCGCGACACGCTGGATTTGGACGCGCCGGATGAGGACTGCGATATCAATCTGCTGACGGGGCGCGGGGTGGTGGCAGGGGTCGAGATCCGAATACCGCCTAGGCGAATGTCGCTCTTTCAGTACGTCGACGCGCCGGCAGGCGGCCCCGACGTCGATCTCTGCAAACCCTGAGGGAGGGGCGCGATGGCGCATGGCTATGAGACCGGGCGGCTGGACCTGCCCTTCACGGGGATCTGCACCTTCGCCAAGCGCCCCTATGTGGCGGACTGGTCGGGGATCGAGGCGGATTTCGCGGTGCTGGGCGCGCCCTTCGATGCGGGCACGCAGTGGCGGGCGGGCGCGCGCTTTGGCCCGCGGGCGGTGCGTGAGGCCTCGACGC
Source organism: Pseudomonadota bacterium (assembly GCA_039026635.1). Taxonomy (GTDB): domain Bacteria; phylum Pseudomonadota; class Alphaproteobacteria; order Rhodobacterales; family Rhodobacteraceae; genus Thermohalobaculum. The sequence goes on along the minus strand of JBCCLX010000037.1, from coordinate 14,892 downwards.
TCTTCTCCTTCGGTCATGCAGGCGCCTATGACCATGAGGACGACGTGACCTATCTCGGCGCAGGCGTGCGCATCGTGGATATGGGCGATGCAGACATCGTGCACACCGACACGATCCGTTCGCATGCCAATATCGAGGCGGGCGTGCGCGCGGCCCTGGCCGGCGGGGCTGTCCCGGTGCTGATCGGGGGCGACCATTCCGTCAACATCCCCGCGATTGGCGCCTTCGATGAAGAGGCAGCGGCGAAGGGCCCGCTGCATGTGATGCAGATCGATGCGCATCTGGATTTCGTGGACGAGCGTCATGGGGTGCGTTTTGGCCATGGCAATCCGATGCGCCGCGCGGCTGAGCGGGAGTATGTGAGCGGGCTCACCCAGATCGGGATCCGGAATGTGAGCTCGACGGCGCGGGAGGGGTATGAGGATGCGCGCGCCCGGGGCTCGGATATTCTGAGCGTGCGTCAGGCGCGCCGGCTCGGGCCCAAAGCACTGGCGGCGCGAGTGCCGGCGGGGGCGCGGCTGTATCTGACCATCGATATCGATGCCTTCTGCCCCTCCATCGCCGCCGGCACGGGCACGCCGAGCCATGGTGGGTTCCTCTACTATGAGGTGCTGGAGCTGTTGCAGGCGCTGGCGGGGGCGCATGAGATCGTGGGCATCGATCTGGTCGAGGTGGCCCCGGATTACGATCCGTCAGGCTCCACGCAGATCCTGGCAGCACAGCTGCTGCTCAATCTGCTGGGCTTTATCGCCCATGCCCGCGGGCTTTGAGGCTCGCTTGGCCAAGAAGGCCAGTTCAGCGCGGCGGTTACGCGGGCCAGTTTAGCGGGGCAGCTACGTGGGGCAGTTCAGCGGGTGGGCAGCTCACGGATGATGCCGAAGACGCCGATCTCGCGGGCGAGGAGATAGCGGCGCATCTCGGGCAGCACCTGGAAGGTGTCGAGCGGGGCGCTGCGTTCGGCCACCCGCTCAGGGTTCGCCGCGGCCTGTTCGCCGAAGGCATAGCGCACGTTCTCGGCCAGCACCCGGTCGCGATAGTCGGCCAGCGCCTGGCAGGCCTCGAGCATGCGCACGGAGTAGTCGATCGGCTGCTTCTCCCGCGCCTGCTCTGCGAAGAAGGCGCAGTCGATGGGCGCCGCATGGCCCGAGGACGGGAGCGCGCCGGTGACGGTGGTGCCTAGGGCGACGGCGAAGAGAAAGGCAATGGCGGAAGTCAAACGCGGAAGCTGTGTCATGGGTCTCTCGACGGAACAATTGCGCATGTCCCCGAGGATACGGGCGATGGTGGCAGCCTCGTGGCGAAAGCTGAGCGAAAGTTGTGCTGCGGTCGCGAGAGCGTTTAGGCGGGGTTAGGTATGATCTTCCGCGTCGCCATCGGCGCGGAAACCGGTGGCGACCACATAGATCTCGGTCGAGTCCTTGCGGCTGGCGGGCGGTTTGATGTGCGCAACCTTTCGAAAACGGCGTTTGAGACGCTCGAGGAGCGCGCCTTCGGTGCCGCCCTGCAGGACCTTGGCCACGAAAGTGCCGTCTTCAGTGAGGACGTCGAAGGCGAAATCGGCGGCGGCTTCGGCGAGCGCCATGATCTTGAGGTGGTCGGTGGCGCGGTGCCCAGAGGCCGCGGCGGCCATATCGGAGAGCACCACATCCGCCGGGCCGGCCAGGGCTTCGCGGACCCTGTCCTCGGCGTCCTCGTCCAGGAAATCGAGCTGGAGCAGCGTGACGCCGGGAATGGGCTCGACCTCCTGCAGATCCGCGCCGAGGACGAAGCCCTGCCGTTTGTCACGTCGCTCGCCGAGCGCGTTCACACGGGCAACCGCGATCTGACACCAGCCCCCGGGCGCGCAGCCGAGGTCGACGACGCGGGCGCCGGGCACGAGGAAGCGTCGCTTGTCGTCGATCTCGGCGAGCTTGTAGGCCGCGCGGCCCCGGAAGCCTTCGGCACGGGCGCGGCGGACGTAGGGGTCGTTGAGCTGGCGTTCGAGCCAGCGGGTGGAGGAGAGGCGGCGACCCTTGGCGGTTTTGACCTTTTCCTTGAGTTCGCGCTGGCCTCGGCCCGAGACGCCGGGGCGCGCCGCGCCCTTGGCGGGGCCTCCCGGCCGGCCGCCTTTGCCGCCGGGTCCCTTGCCGCCCGGTCCTTTACCCCCCTGCCCTGCCATCGATCACTCCGCCGCGGTGGCAGGGGCGTCGGAGAGGCGGCGGTGATGGAGCAGACCGTAGAGCATGCCCTCGCGCAGGCCTCGATCGGCGATGCGCAGGCGCCCGGTGGGCCAGATGCGCAGGACCGAGGAGAGGATTGCGGCGCCGGAGATCACGAGATCCGAGCGACCGGGGCCGATGCCGGCACAGCGCGCGCGCCCCTCTCGCCCCATATCGAGGAGGCGTTGGGTGATCTCTTCGGCCGAGCCGCGGGGCAGCCAGAGGCCATCCACACGCCGGCGGTCATAGACGCGCAGCCCGAGGTGCAGCGCGCCATAGGTGGTCGCGGTCCCGGAGACGCCGATGATCTGCAGCGGGCCACCGAGCTTGCGCCGAGAGATCTCGTCACAGGGGCGGAAATCGCAGAGCGCGGCCTCAAACGCCTGGGCGGAGGCGTTGAAGCGGGCCTGCTCGTCGGCGATGTGGCTGTAGCGGTCCGACAGTGTGGAGACGCCGAGCGGGACGGAGACCCAGTCGGAGACATGGGCGGCGGCGGCGCGCGCATGGTCACAGCGATCGCCGGCCTGAAGCGGTGCGAGGGCACGCACGAGGGATTGGCGCCGCGTCGGCGAGGTGTGGCTGAGATCCACCCAGATGAGCTCCGTCGAGCCCCCGCCGATATCGACGACCAGCAGCTGCTCGGCCTCCGGGTCGACGAGCGGTGCGCAGCCGGCAACGGCGAGGCGGGCTTCTTCTTCGGCCGAGATGATGCGCAGGGCCAGGCCCGTCTCATTGGCGACGCGGCGCACGAAGGCGCGGCCGTTGGCGGCGCGCCGACAGGCCTCGGTCGCGACCAGGCGGCTGGCGGCGACGCGGCGTTGGCGGAGCTTCGAGGCGCAGATGCGCAGCGCCTTGATCGCACGGTCCTGCGCGGTGGTGCCGAGGCTGCCAGTGCTCTCGATATCTTCGCCGAGGCGGACGGGACGCGAAAAGGCATCGATCACCGTGAAGCCGGGATCGGGCAGCGGCTGACCCACGATCTCTTCGCCGGAGGGGCGGGCGATCAGGAGGCGGCAGTTGTTGGTGCCGAGATCGAGGGCGGCGAGCAGATCGCTCGGAGGGCGGGCGCCGCCGCGACGCCGGGCGCGCCTGTCGCGGGAGCTGGACCGTGTCTGCCCGCCGCCGTCGCGCCCTGCCGTCTCATCGTCCTTGCGCATCCCACTCTCGCTTCCTGCTCAAGAGAGGTACGTCGTCGAGGGCCCCGCGGCAAGGCGAGACCGTTGCAGCACGGGACGATTCTTCCCGCGCCTCGGTTGGTTTTGGAGACAGCGCAGGGCCTGGCTGACGCTGGCGGCGGGGGTCTTCGCTAACGCTGGCGGCGCGGGGTTAGCCCGCGCTGGCGGCGACTGCGATGGGTCGCGGCTCGATTCCGATGGCGCGGCAAAGCTGGGCGGGCAGTTCGGGCTTGTTGAGGGTGTAGAGATGAAGGTGCTCCACCCCCTCGGCCCGCAGCCCGTCGCATTGCTCCGAAGCGATGGCGAGGCTGAGGAGATCGTGGTCCTCATCGCTGTCGCAGCGGTCATAGGCGTCATGCATCCAGACCGGCACCGAGGTCCCGCAGCGCCCGGCAAAGCGGACCATCTTGTCGAAATCATCGATGCAGAGGATGCCGGGGATGATGGGCACCGTGATGCCGGCATCAGCACAGGCATCGCGAAAGCGCAGGAAGATCTCATTCTCGAAGACGAACTGCGTGATCGCGCTCTGGGCGCCGGCGTCGACCTTGCGCTTGAGATAGTCGATGTCGGCGCGCTGATCGCGGGCCTCGGGGTGCTTCTCGGGATAGGCGCCGACGGTGATGTGGAACCGGCCGGTGGCCGCGAGCGCCTCGACGAGCTCGACGGAACTGGCGAAGCCCTCCGGATGCGGCTCGAACGTCCCATGGCCCGTGGGCGGATCGCCGCGCAGCGCCACGATGCGATTTACGCCGAGGCGCGCGTAGTTCCGGGCCGTGCGCAGCACCTCCTCGCGGCTTGCGCCCACGCAGGTCAGGTGGCCTGCGACGGCGAGGCGCGCGCTCTGTCGGATTGCGGCAATGGCGGCGAGCGTGCGGTCTTGCGTGGTCCCGCCCGCGCCATAGGTCACGCTGACGAAGCGCGGGGCGAAGGGCGCCAGACGCTCGACCGACGCCCAGAGCGCGGCTGCCATGGCGGGCGATTTGGGCGGGAAGAACTCGAAACTGATGGTCGGCAGCGGTCGGCTCATGCCCGGAGACCCTCGCGGTTGATGCAGGGCACGCATGGTAGCGCCGCGAAAGCGACACTTCAAGCAGGTGTTGCGACATGACTGGCTAACCATGCTGGAGGACGATGCCCCGGGGCGAGTGGCGGCGGTCGAGCGGGTGGGGGCGTCTCCATGGTCTCGCCCTGCCCTCTCAATGGCCTCTCTATGGCCCCTTACCGGCGTCTCAGATGTCGCACATGACCGTCATTTCGTCGAAATCGCGAGCGAGCGGGCGCGCATCGGCCCTATATGAGGGCGGTACGCAGGACGACGGCGAGGATGGCGACCTCGTGGACGACAGTTACCACGGCTCAGGCAGGACGAATGGCGCAGCTGACAATCGTTTACTGGCGGGACATCCCCGCCCAGGTGATCGTGAAACAGGGCCGCAAGGCCGCGAAACGGCAGCTGCCTGAGCGCTTTGAGCAGGCGATCGACCGCTGTGCGATGAAAGTGGGCGCGCGCGACACGGATGCCTATCTGGCCGAATGGCGCCGCGGCGCGCCCGAGGATGTCGAAGGCGATATCGATACGGTCGCAGACGAGACGGCAGCACGGTTGGAAGCGGATTACGACCCCGAGACCGTGAAGGCGATCATCGCCGCCGACGGCTGGGCAAACGGGAAGGGATGAGGGGAAGCATCATGGCGCGCATTCTCAACTTTGTGCGGCGCGAGAAGCCGGCAGCCACGGGCGGCGCCGATCTCTCGGGCTTTCTCGACGGCTTCTCCATCGAGGTGATGCCGCGCACGGCCGGCAAGATCTCGGATTTCCGGGCGATCCTGCCGGCGGGCACGCGGGTCTATATCGCGCATATCGAAGGCACGCCCATTGACGAGATGGTGGCGACGGCCAAGCGCATCTCGGCCGAGGGCTTCCCGGTGATGCCGCACTTCCCGGCGCGCATCATTGCCGACAAGGCGACGCTAGAGGACTGGGTGGCGCGCTATGCGGGCGAGGCCGGCGTCGATCAGGCGCTGGTGCTGGCCGGTGGGGTGAGCACGCCGCATGGGGCGTTCGAGAGCTCGATGCAGCTGCTCGAGACCGGCGCGTTTGACCGCGCAGGCTTCAAGCGCCTGCATGTGGCCGGTCACCCGGAAGGCAATCGCGACATCGATGCCGATGGCGGGGAGCGCGCGGTGATGGCAGCGCTCGCCTGGAAGCAGGCCTTTGCCGAGCGCACGGATGCCGAGATGGGCATCGCGACGCAGTTCTGCTTCGAAGCGGAGCCCGTGATCGCCTGGGCGGATCACCTGGCCGAGGCGGGCATCAGGCTGCCGATCCACATCGGTGTGGCGGGGCCTGCGAAGCTGCAGACGCTGATCAAGTTCTCCATGGCCTGCGGCGTGGGCGCCTCGCTGCGCGTTCTGCAGCGCCGGGCCGCCGATGTCACCAAGCTGGTGATGCCGTTTACGCCGGCCGACTTCCTCTCGGAGCTGGCCGCGCATAAGGCGGCGAACCCGGGCTTCGGGATCACGAGCGTCCACTTCTTCCCCCTCGGCGGCATCAAGGCGACGGCCGAGTGGACCCAGGAACACGGCATGGCCCCGGCTGCGGCCGCGCAAGCGTAGGGTGGGGTTTCACCCACCGACGGCACACCGTCCTCGCCGAGAACACTGATCCGCCGGGCGCGCTGCCGCCCGATCCATCCGGGTGCCAGGACGGCAAAGGTGGGGTAGAACCCCACTCTACACCCGACACCCCGCACCATGCAGGAATGCCAATGACCCGCACCGTGATCGAATCGAAGACCAAGACCGTCGTGATGGGCTTCGACCAGCCTTTCTGCGTGATCGGGGAGCGGATCAATCCGTCGGGGCGCAAGAAGCTGAACGAGCAGCTGGAGGCCGGCGATTTCTCCACCGTGGTGAAGGATGCGATCGAGCAGGTCGCCTGTGGCGCCGATGTCCTGGACGTGAACTCGGGCGCGGTCTTTTCGAACAAGATGGCCGAGGATCCGCGCTATGCGGACAACAACTTCGTCGAGCCCTCGCTGATGATGGAGCTCGTCAAACGCGTCCAAGAGGTGACGGATGTGCCGCTCTGCATCGACAGCTCGGTGCCCGGCGCGCTGGAGAACGGGCTCGCCACCGCCGAGGGGCGGCCGCTCCTCAATTCGGTGACCGGCGAGGAAGACCGGCTCGAGTCGGTGCTGCCGCTCGTCAAAAAGTACAACGTGCCGGTGGTGGCGATCTCGAATGACGAGACGGGGATCTCGGACGATCCGGACGTGCGCTTCGATGTGGCCAAGAAGATCGTGGAGCGCGCCGCGGATTTCGGCATTCCGGCCCATGACATCGTCGTCGATCCGCTGGTGATGCCGGTGGGCGCGAAGCCGACGGCCGGGCTCCAGGTCTTTGCGCTGGTCCGTCGGCTGCGCGAGGAGCTGGGCGTCAACACGACCTGCGGTGCCTCGAACATCTCCTTCGGCCTGCCCAATCGGCATGGGATCAACAATGCCTTCCTGCCCATGGCGATCACGGCGGGCATGACCTCGGCAATCATGAACCCGGTGCAGCAGGGCGCGTCGGACAAGAAGATCGCCGAACGGCTCGAGGCGCTGGCCAAGATCGGGGTGGTGGTGCCGGAGGGCGTGGACCCGGCGGCGCTGGCGCCGCTGATCGGGCTCGGGCCCCGCGCAGCCTCGCCGTCCAAGGAGCAGGAGGCGATCAAGGCCGCCAACTTCCTGATGGACAATGACGCCAACGGCAGCGCCTGGATCGGCTTCAACAAACAGGTCGCAGCCGCCAGCGGAGAAGGCGGGGCCGAGGCGGGCGCTCGCGGGCGCCGTGAAGGCCGCCGCCGGCGGGCCTGACGCGGCAGAGCGACGAACGCCTGGCGCCTGGCAGCCCGTCAGCCGCCAAGGCCCAGGGTTCGCCTTTTCAGCCCTGAAGCGACCTTTACTGCGCTGGCCGGCCCTGAGCTCCTGCCTTTGGGAAACCCTGCAGGAGCACCATCCGCTCGGTGTGCGCCGCTACTCGACGCCCACGACCCTCGGGGCCTCCGCCATGTCGGTGCGGAGGCGGACGATGCTGCCGTCGATCCCAGGCAGGTTGTGCCCGCATGTCTGGGGGTAGTGGCGCGCGATGTAGACGAAGACCGTCTGATCCCCGTCCTGATGGAGGTTGCGCAGCCGATAGTCGCTGGCGCGCAGAAAGGCGTGGGTGGCCGCGAGATCATCGCCGTTGGCGGCGGCGAAGCGGCGCGTCGCCGCCTTGTTCGCGACCTCGTTCGTCGCCTCGGCACAGCTCATGCGCGGCCCGCCGGACGCCCGGTCCGCCAAGAGGTATGGCAGTGCGAGGGCCGCATTCAGCGCGAGGGAGAGCCCGAGGCCAAGGCCCAGGAGGAGCGGTCGACCGCGCATCAGCCCACACGGCCGAGCTTGAGCGTGACCGGCCAGGCGAAGGGCAGCGCACCTCCGGCAGGCCAGAGGGACTGCACCTCTTCCGCGAAGGCTTCGACGGCGCCGCCCTGCCCCGCTTTGCGCGCGGCCTTCACGGCGGACCAGGTCTCGACATAGCCGAGCAGCGCCGCCACGTCCCATGACCGCTCGATCTTGAGGGCGGGGGCGGCGACCGGTTCGAAGGGCAAGGGGATGTCGGCGTAGCCGGTCTCCACATGCACGCGCTCCGGCGGCCAGAAGGGGCCGATGGTCCGGCTGTGGAAGGTGTCGAAGAGGGCGCGGATCGGCTCAGGCGCGATGGTCACGCCATAGCTGACGAGCGCGACGAGCCCGCCGGGGGCGAGGACGCGGCGGCATTCGGCATGGAAGCGGGGATGGTCGAACCAATGCGCGGCCTGGCCCGCAGCGATGAGATCGGCGGAGCCCTCCGACGCGGGCAGTGCTTCGGCTGGAGCCTCGGCATAGTCGATCCGCGGGTGCGGCGTGGCGGCGGCGAGTTGGGAGGCGCTTACGTCACAGGCCAGAACGCGCTCGAAGCTCTCGGCCAGAAGCACCGAGAGCTGGCCCGTGCCGCAACCGACGTCGACCGCAAGGCGGCGGGCCGGCGCGCGCTCGGCCAGTACCTCGGCGATCTCGGGAGGATAGCTGGGGCGGAAGGCGGCGTAGCCCGCGCCGCCTGCCTGGAAGTGAGCCTTTGGATCGCTCATGCGGCTCAGCAGTCCGGCACGATATCCTCGGCGTCGATCTTGTGATCCATGCTGTGGGAAGGACGCGAACAGCCGGCCTCACCCACCACTTTGGCCGGGACACCCGCGACGGTGCGGTTGGCCGGTACCGGATGGAGCACCACCGAGCCCGCGGCAACGCGCGAGCATTTGCCGATGGTGATGTTGCCGAGCACCTTGGCACCAGCGCCGATCAAGACACCGTCGCCGATCTTGGGATGACGGTCGCCACCCTCTTTGCCCGTGCCCCCCAGCGTGACGCCATGGAGCATGGAGACGTCATCGCCCACGACGGCCGTCGCGCCGATGACGACGGAATGGGCGTGGTCGATCATGATGCCGCGGCCGATGCGGGCATTAGGGTGGATGTCGATCGAGAACATCTCGGACACCCGCATCTGGATGTAGAGCGCGAGGTCCCGACGCCCTGCGTGCCAGAGGTGATGGGCCACACGGTGGCACTGAATGGCCAGGAAGCCCTTGAAGTAGAGGAGAGGTTGAATGAGCCGCTCGCAGGCGGGATCGCGCTCGAAAACAGCGGCGATATCGGCGCGGGCGGCGATCCCGATGGCGGGGCTCGCGGCCATCGCTTCTTCCACGAGCTCGCGCATCAAGATGGCGGGCATCTCATGCGTGGCGAGCTTGGTGGCGATGCGATAGGCGAGGGCGCCTTCGAGGTCGGGGTGGTGGAGGACGGCGCCGTGAATCAGGCTCGCCATCAGCGGCTCACGCTCGGTGAGGGCCGCGGCCTCATCCCGCATCTGCGACCAGACGGGGTCGAGGCTCTCGACGGGGGTCGAGTGGATGTCTGCAGGCATCGGGGTCTCCCGTGGTTGTTACCCCGAGAGATAGCACGTCCGCGCCCCGACGCCGCAGTGTTGTCACATATGGTGAACGGGGGCGGCGTCAGGCTGGGGGCACGAGGGCCATGAGATGCACGGCGAGCATGACCCGGCCACCCGTGAACGCGCCGCCTTCGCCGGTGAGACGGAGGGGAGTGTCGGTGTAGTAGGCCTGCGGGCTGCTGCTGACGCCGAGGGCGTAGGAGCCGGCGGCTATGCCAAGGCCCGAGCCGTAGCGATCATCTGCGCCGGCAACGCCGAGGCGCCAGGTCGTCGGACCGGTGATGGGGTCGAGGACGCGGGCTGTGACGCCGATAACCACGTCGTTGGCAGCGATGATAGGGGCCGTATCCGCGGTGGCCCCGGACCCGATCGTGAGCTCGGTCTCGACCACGCGCATTTGTGTGGCGGCCCGAGCGGCAGAGCCCGCGACATGGCCGGTGATCCAAGAAGCGCCGTCATAGACGACACGGGCGCCGTTGGCGGCATCGGTGAGCGTGAGGCCGATCCAGGGCGCAAGGAAGATCCAGCCGCCGTTGGAGCGGATGGCGACGGCATTGGACTGGCTCGCCCAGTCGCCCGTCGGTGCGGTACCGACGATATGGGCTTCGCCATCCGTGGGGCTGCCCGGCGGGGTATTGGCGCCGAGGCTCGTCACGGCGCCGCCCGCGATCGCGTCGAGGCGCACAAGCCCGTCGTTCACCGTCACATGCTTTTGCGCCTGCGCCGCCTCAAGCAGCGGCAGGCCAATGCGAAAGGTCTCAGCCATCGATCATCAAGCTCCTGCGCGTTCCGGCCCCGTAGACCGTGGAGATCTGGGCGACATCGGCCTCGATGGCGCCGGTGGCGCCGTCGGCCGAACGGGCCGCGGCGGTGTAGGTGAAGCCCGGGCTCGTGAGCGTCTCTTCGCGAAGCGTCACGCCGTTCTTGCGGATGCGAAGGCTGTAGGCCTCGCTTTCTTCGCCAAGCGGAACCTCGGCGCCGAACCAACTGTCGCCGCCGATGCGTGTGCGCCGGATCCATGAGAAGACGAGATCGCCGCTGACGGTCTCCTTCACACTCAGATGGGCGGGTGCGAAGGTGCGCAGACCGGCCCCGAGCGGTGTCGCTGAGAACTCGACATGGCTCGCATCATCAGGCGCGCGATCCGAAGGACCGGCCCGAAGCACGAGGCTGCGGCCAAGATCGTCGAGTGTGATCGGCAGGGTGAAGACCCCATCGTCGATCAAAACAAAGCGGGTGCCGACAGGTGCATCCTGAGCTGCGAGGTCTTCGGTCCCTCGCTGACCGCGGAGGAAGTGCCCGACCAGGTAGCGGCGTTCCCCTACGAGATCCGCGTCCCGGAACTGGATCACTTCGACCGTGCCGTCTGCTCGAACGAGCGCGGCTTTGTTGGCGCCGTTGAGGAGGGCGCTGTCGGAGACCGAGCTCAGCCCTTCACCTGTCATCAAGACCTCGACCGAGGTGCGCTGCCAGAGATCGGCCTCACCGGCCGGGAGCGCCGTCGTCAAGCTGCCGGAGAGCGCCGGCACCCGCTGAGTGCCGAGGCCGAGGAAGCTCTCATCTGCCACGGCATGCACATCGACGCTGCCCGGCCACGGGTTGGCTGAGAGAGCGAGGCGTGGCCGGTGATCGTCCGCATCGCCCGCCGCCAGAGGCAGATCCAGGAACTCGGCGCGGATTGGACCGGGTAGGACGGCCGGCACCGTCGCCACTGCCCGCTCGACGCCGCCGCCAGGGAAGTGCAGGGCCGCGTCAACGCGCATCGTCTCAGTCTCGCCCGTTAGACCCCAGTCCACCCGGTCGACACGCCAGGCGCCCACCTCGCCATCGAGCGTCACCACATCACCGGGCTCGACTGCGAGCCGGCTCGGTGGCAGGGCGAAGTCCTGCGTTTCACGCCCGCGTGACTGCTCGGCCAGCCAGCGTTCGACGATACCGGTGGCGGTGGCGCTCGGAAAGGCAATGGGAACGGAGGTCTCGTCGACGAGAAGCCCGGCCGTGCCTGGCCGGATCGTCTCGGCAGCGCCCTGTAGATAGGCCCCCTCCGACTGCACGAAGGCCAGTCGCACAACGTCAGCAAGATCGCCAGCCGAAGCGCGCGCCGTCTCGACCGCTTGGCCTGGCTCATCACCGGCGACCAAGAAGTCAGAGAGGAGTGTGGCATCGACGGGGCCGCCGCGCATGCGGAACACGACCTTTCCGCGACTCTCGAAACCGTCGAAGCCATAGGTCGTCATCAGCGGCTGGAGGGCCTCACGGGCAGACCGGTTCTGCTCGATCAGAAAGCCGTGGACGACACCGTGGAGATCGTCGACGTCGAAGGCGGTGAGGCCCGCGCGATGGCAGATGGCCGCGACGACTTCAGCAAGCCCGCTCGCCGAGGCGCGACCCGTGATCCAGTGTCCCAACCGGTGATTGGGCCCGTCGGCCCAGATATCGTCGCGCAAAGGGAAATCGGGCCAAGGCCGGGCATCCCATGTCCAAAGATAAATCCGGTCGACAGGCAGCATCGGTCCGCCGTAGACGCCAGAGATCGGATTGTTCACTGGATCGGCCCAGAAGCCGATCTTGGCCTGCAGGAACCGGCGCTGGATCTCGTCATCACGGACCCCGCGCGAGCCAGAGGGCGCGCCGCTCTCCGAGCTCTTCGGATCGATGAACAGGTTGGGGCGGTTTGCGCCGAGATCGACGGCGGGGCAGCCCGTCTCCGTCAACCAGATTGGTTTAGAGCTCGGCTGCCAGACCGTTGAGGTCGATTGCCGGACGCCGCCGATCCGGTTGTGATGCGGGTTGGACCACCAATTGACGAGGTCTTTGGGACGAAAAACCCAGTCCTCACCATGGCCCGTGTCGACGATTGGCGTCCGATCTTGCGCTGCCCGGGCGACGTCATCGGCGTAGTACCAATCGTAGTTCTCACCACCCGCAATGTTGCTCCGGAGATACGGCAACTCATAGGTCGAGCGCGCGCCGTCGAGCAGATCTGTATGGCTTCCAGCATACCGCCAGTCGGCCGCAGACATGTAGTCGTCTATACCGATGAAATCGATGTTGGCGTCGGCCCAGAGCGGGTCGAGATTGAAGATGACATCGCCGCTACCGTCGTTGGGATGATGGCCGAAATACTCGCTCCAATCGGCAGCGTAGGAGATCTGTGTGGAGGGCAAGAGGATCCGAACCTCGCCTGCCAGATCGCGCAGGTGGTCGATGGCGGGATAGGTCGTGGTCGCAGACCGGATCCAGGTGATCCCGCGTAGCTCGCTGCCGATACAGAAGGCGTCGACCCCGCCGGCCGCCTGTGCCAGCGCCGCGAGATGCAGCACAAAGCGGCGCCAGGACCACTCACTCGGGCCGCTGTAGTTGGCCGTCGTTGCGGCCACGCTGAAATCGGAGGCCTCGGCTGTCCCAAAGAAGGCATCGACCTCCAGCGCCGCGTCCGCGGTCTGGTCCGTGGAACCGGGCTGACCGGGAGCGGCGTCGAGCGTGATCCGGCCGCGCCACGGAAAGACCGGCTGTCCGATGGCTCCCGTGTAGGGATCAGTCAGCGTGTTGTTCGGCGGCACATCCATCAGGAGGAACGGGTAGATCATCACCCGATGGCCCCGGGCTTTCAGCTCCTGGATAGCCGCGATCACAGAGGCGTCGGAGGGGGTACCGCCGTAGTTCGGCCGCCCCTCGCCATTCACCGAGATGAGGGCCGCCGATGATGTGGTGAGCCCGCTAACGCGCCAGCTGGCAGGACCGCTCGCCCGGTCTTCGACCTCGACCTTGGGACGCACAGTGCAGCGGCCGACACGCAGATCGTCCCCGAACCAGGAGACGATGAGGGAGACGCTCTTACACTCAGGCAGATCCGCCTCGAGCTGATCGAGCGCGACCGTGATGTCCGGTTCGAGGGTGGTGTTGTGAACATTGGCGGCCTGAGTCGCATCGCCGTCATAGAGATAGCGCTGCGGCTCGGTATGGAGCGCATGCTCGCCAGTACCGGGGGACAGAGCGACAGCCTCCACAATCTGCGGAAGCGGCAGACCGTGGATTTCCGGATCAAGCCCCAGCTCTTCGGACCAGGCGCCGCGAAAGACCTCGAAGTTCAGCTGAGGAATGCGGTTGCCATAGGGATCGAGTTGGAGATCCTCGAAAACGACATAGGCCGTCCCACGGTAGGCCGGTGCGTTATCGGCGCCCTCAACGGCTTCGATCTTCGGGTCAGGCAGCTGCGTCTCATCGCCCTTGTAGACGCGATAGGTGACGCCAGCGAGGTCCATCTCCTCGCCATCGGCCCAGATCCGACCGACCCGATCGATCGGCCCTTCCCCGATCGCGACCGCGAGGCTGATGGAGTAGCGATAGAGACGCACACGCTGCCCGCCGGTCGCCTTGCCGCCGACGTTCTCCTCCCGCACCGTCTCAAGGAAACGGGTCGACCAGATCACACTGCCGGCAACGCGCATCCGGCCGAAGCTGATCGGCATCGGTGAGCCTTCTGTCGACGTCTGGATGCGCAGACTGCGGGCGCGACCGGTCTCCACCGTGCGCGAGCCCCGACCCAGGATCGACTGGTCGATGAAGCTACCACCAACGGCACCCACGGCCTGGCCGATCGTCCCGGCGCCAAGACCGAGAACTGTGCCGCCAATGGCACCGCCCACACTGGATCCGGCGGCTGCAAGCAGGACCGTGGCCATCAGGTGTCTCCTGTCGGAAAGCGGAACGCGCCAGCGATGCGGCGGATCCAGAAGGGCCCAAGCGCGGTCTCGCAGACCGCATGGCCGGAGTAGGCGTGGATGAGGCGTCCCTCGGCGAGTGGTGTCGCCGAGAGGATACCCAGATGCTTGGCCAGCCCTCGGGGGCGGACGCGAAAGATCAGAACGTCACCCGGGAGCGCGGCTTCCGCAGCGATCGGTTCCAAATGACGGGACGCTGCCTCTAGCATCCGCTCGCGCCGACCGGTCTCGGCCCAGTGCGGGGTGTAGGGTCCGGGCGCCTCGGGCTCCGTACCCATGACCTCTCGCCAAACGCCGCGCAGAAGCCCCAGACAATCGGCACCCACACCCTTGAGGCTCGCCTGATGGCGATAGGGTGTGCCCAACCAACCGCGAGCGGCATCGAGGACGGCGGCGCGAGTATCGGGCTTACCGGAAGAGGGAGCCACCGTCATGACTGCCTCCCTCACTCGGATAACCGATTGCCACGTCGTCGCCGGGAATATGCGGGAACCCGGCGAAGGCCAGGGCATTGGCGAAGCGATCCCTGCAGGTCTCGAACCGCCGATCGCAGCCGGCCTCGACGCGGAAGGTATCCCCGATGGCAACTTCGAGCGGAGGGGCGAGCCAGGTCTCGAGAAGAACCGTCCCGTCGCGGACCGCGTGGCGGCGGACATGCTGCTCAGCGCCGAGGTTGGCACCGCTCGTCCAAACCAGCCGACCCGCCGCGAAAAGACCCTCGGCGAAGCTACCAAGGTCCGCGGTTTCGATTGCCGTTGGATAAGGCTGGCCCGT
>JBCCLX010000036.1:0-17700 GCA_039026635.1 Pseudomonadota bacterium | reverse complement strand
GTCGCTGACACCACAATCATCAAATGCCCCGCTCGCGCAAAGCACCCTATGTGGCCGATATGCAAATCGTCAAACCTGCCGAAACAGGCCAAACAACCCACATATCCCTTCGTTCTCAACAACTTGTCAAAGAGCAGAGGCCCCTCGGGGCCAGCCGGGCGAAGCGCTCTTTTCGAACCCCTCCGTCGCCGGTGAGCGGGGGATCTACAGAGATTCGACGGAGGGCGCAAGCGCCAAAGACGAGGAAATTTCGCCCCCGTTCCAAAACCTGACGTCATGCATCGGCAGTGCGTTGGGAACGGCGCGAGAGCGCGAGATGCAGCACTGTCCCAGCGCCCAATAAGAGCGTCATGCCGAGAAAGAGCGGCAGCGCGCTGTCATGGGGTAAGAGCCCGGCGATCTGCGTCGTGACCGCCGCGCCGAGGAACTGACTGGCACCCATCAGACCGGAAGCAGCGCCCGCGCGCTCGGGAACGGTGGCGGTCGCACCGGCGAGGGCGTTCGGCACGGAGAGCCCTGCCCCCAGAGACTGCACCAGCATCGGCCCGATCATCGTCAGGGGATCGACGAGGCCGGCAAGGGCGAAACCGAGGCCCACGAGCGTGGCCATGAGGGCCAGGATCGCGCCCAGGCGCAGCGTCGTGATGGTCCCGAGCGCCCGTGTCACGGGTCCGCAGGCGAGGTTTGCGGCCATGTAGCCGAGAGCCAAGACGATGAACCAGAGGCCGTAGACCGTTGGGCTAGCCCCATAGGCCTCGGCCATCACGAAGGGGGCGGCGCCGACGAAGAAGAGAAAGGCGCCAAGCGAAGAGACGCCATAGCCCGCGAAGGACCAGAAGTCGCGACGGCATGACAGGAGGCGAAAGCTCGTCGCCGTCTCGTGGACGACGGCGCCAAGGCTGCGGGCCGTGGTGCTCCGCTCCGGCGCGGTCTCGCGGAGCATGGCGAAGGCCGCGGCGAGCATCAGGATGGCCAGGAGGCCCACGGCCCAGAAGATCGTCCGCCAGCCCGTGCTCTCGATCAGAAGGCCCGAAATGGCGGGGGCGAGCATGGGCGCTGCGACCATCACCGCTGTGATCTGGCCGATCGTGGCGGCAGCGCCCTCCCGACCGAAGAGATCTTGTGCGATCGCGCGGCCGAGCACCATGCCCGCGATGGCGCCGCCGGCCTGCATCAGGCGGCCGAGGATGACGAGTTCCAGCACCGGGGCGAGGGCGGCCACGACCGAACCGATCACCGCCAGCGCCACGCCGGCAAGCATCATGGGACGACGGCCGAGCTGGTCGGACAGTGGTCCCCAGATCAGGGTCGCCGCCGCCATGGCCACCAGCGAGAGCGAGAGGAGGAGCTGCGCCGCCGCGGGCGCCACGGCGAGGTCCTCCGCAATCACCGGCAGGGCGGGGGCGAGGATCTGTAGGGAGAAGGGCCCGAGCGCGGTGAGCCCGGCGAGCAGGACGACGAGGGCGAGGCGGGATTGCATGGGATCTCCAATGAGCGCCTCGCGATAGTAAGGCGCCACGCCCGCCAGACCAGCGACTTGTCAGCGCCTGGGGTGGGCGCCAGGATATGGGGATGACAGACCGATGGATCGTGACACCGCAGTATTTTGAGGCCCCTGAGCCTCAGCTCTTCGACGTCGCGCCAGGTGACGCGCTGCGGAATGGACCCCATGCGATCAAGGGGCGCGATGCGGCAGCGATGGCAACGCTGCATCGCCCGATCGCTGCGGCTGTGGCGGCCGCGCTGAGGGCAGGCGACCGGGCGGTTAGTCTTGCCGGTGACTGTTGCGCGGCCGTGCCAGCACTGGCGGGCTGTCAGCAGGCGGGGCGCCGCCCAAAGCTCGTCTGGATCGATGCGCATGGGGATTTCAACACGCCCGAGACCTCGCCGTCGCAGTTTCTGGGCGGTATGCCGCTGGCGATGATGGTGGGCCGTGGGCCGCAGTGGATGATGGACGGCGTGACGGCGGCGCCGATGGCGGAGGCGGAGGTGGTCCTTGTCGATGCCCGGGATCTCGATCCGCTCGAGGCTGAGGCCGTTGCGGGCTCGGGGCTGGAGCACATTACCGTCGAGGCGCTCACGGAGCTGTCACTCGAGGGCCCGGTGCTCCTGCATATCGACATGGATGTCCTCGACGCCGAGACGGCGCCGGCCTTCAACTATCCCGTGCCTGGCGGTCCGGGTGCCGCAGCCATGGCGCGGGCACTCGAGCGCTTTGCAGCGCGCCATCAGATCGCCTGTGTGTCGATCTCGGCATGGTCACCATCGAAAGATGCCGATGGGGCGACGGGGCGCGCTTGTATGGCAGCCCTTGCCCCGCTCTTCGACTAAGGTCCCGGTCCCTGGCCCGCATTCGGGCCGCACGGCCTTTGGGGGGATCACCGATGGACCTTTCGCCACCACTTCATACGAGGATGCACAAGCGGATCGGCCGCCTCTATGATCTGGCGCACCTGCTCGTGGACTTTATGGCAGCGGCGCTCTTCGTGATCGGCTCGGTCATGTTCTTCTTCGAGGCCTGGCTCTACCCGGGCACCTGGTGCTTTTTGATCGGCTCGATCTTCTTCGCAGTGAAGCCGACCTTGCGCCTGGTGCGCGCGTTCCATCTCGGCACGCTACCCCAAAGGCCCGAGAGCCTCTGAGGCAGCAGAGCGCCCGCGCCCGCCCCGTTAAGGCGATCAGTGCCCCTTCTCTTCGGCCCGCGCCATGCGCGAGCGCTGCGGGATGGCACCGGCACAGATCGCCTCAAGCGCCGCCAAACCCTCCACCTGTTCCACTGGATCGCAACTACAGCCGACAGGGGCACAGGCGATCACCCGCTCGGGCGCAAGAAGCCCCTCCAGCGCGGCACGATCGGCAGGCGACGGGCCATCCTCCGTCGAGGCGGCCATGGCGATGACGAGAAAGACGACGAGATCCATTCTTTCCTCCGCAATCGGCGCGGCCCTACTGGCCACGCCCTGGAGGATCGGCGGGAATGGTTAAGCGGTGCTTTGGGAAAGGTTACCGGTCTCGTAATGCAGCCTGAAACTCGCGCCATTCCCCGGCGCTCATGCCGCTCGTCTCCTGCGTCACCGCCTCGCCCGCCAGCATGCGCCGCAGACAGACCATGGCGGTGGCCGAGAACTGAACGGCGTTGAGCCGGTAGTCCTCAAAGGCCGCCCAGGTTGCCGGCACCCAATCCGCCGTCATCGCCCCGATCGCCTCGGCATAGGCGCGGATCTCCCACTGCGCGTGGGCGTCTGCCCGCAGGCGCAGGAAATGCAGGAGATTGTGCAGATCTGTCTTCCAGTACCACTGCGTATAGATGCTCGCCGGAAGGGTCATGCGCGCAAGCTCCCGCGCGAGCCCCGGCCCCTCGGGATCGAGCATCTCTTCATAGTGACCATAGGAGCGTATCGCATCGTCGCGCAGGATCTCGAGCACCCGGGCAGCCTCGGCACCCTCCAGCACCTCACCGCGCCCCTGCCGGTTGCTCGAGGACTGTGCCGCCAGGTTCTCGGGCGCCGGCACATAGAACTCCCGGTCGAGGATCGAATAACGCGCCGAGATCTCGTTCACATTCGCGGTCCGATGCCGGATCCACTGCCGCGCCACGAAAACCGGCAGCTTCACATGCAGCTTGATCTCGCACATCTCGAAGGGCGTCGAGTGCCAGTGACGCATGAGGTAGCGGATGAGCCCGGCATCGTCTCGTGCGGTCTTTGTGCCGCGGCCGTAGCTCACCCGCGCCGCCTGTACGACAGCCCCATCGTCGCCCATGTAATCGACCAGCCGGACGAAGCCGTGATCGAGCACCGGCACCGAGCGGTAGAGCCGTTCCTCCATCGCGGGCACAGTCGCGCGCCGCGTTGGTTGCGGATCCACACTCAAGGCGTCGTTGTCGGTCTGTCGGTTGGCATCCTGCGACATATCATTCATCGCAACCGGTCCTCCTCCATGGGTCACCCTGCTTGGCACAGCGGCCGGTGGACTGTCTTGTGGACAGCGAGAATTCAATGGGGACAACCCGACCGTCCCTGTGGACAACTGAACAAATGAAGAGGGAAGACGATGGGCACCCGCTATCTGCATACCATGATCCGCGTGCACGACCTTGAGAAGACCAAGGCGTTCCTGGAGACCTATCTGGGCCTCGAGGAAACCCGGCGCATGGACAGCGAGGCCGGCAAGTTCACGCTGGTCTTCATGGCGCCCCCGGGCGAGCCGGACAAGCCTGTCGAGCTCACGTATAACTGGGGCTCGGAGGAGGAGTATGGCCAGGGGCGCGCGTTTGGGCACCTCGCTTATGGTGTCGATGACATCTATGCCACCTGCCAGAAGATGATGGACGACGGGATCACGATCAACCGCCCGCCGCGCGACGGCCGGATGGCTTTCGTAAAAACCCCGGACGGGATCTCGATCGAGCTTCTGCAGAACGGCGATCCGCTGGCCAAGGCCGAACCCTGGGTGTCGATGGAGAGCACGGGCTCGTGGTGAACCGGTTTCTTGGCGGCGGGCACGGGCTCGCCGCCATTGTCGCGCTCAGCTTGATGTCCGCCCTCTCCCCCACGCCGGCATCGGCGATGGGGTGCAAGCTCGCGTTGGTGCTCGGGCTCGATATCTCATCCTCGGTAAACGAGCGTGAGTATGTCCAGCAGCTCCATGGGCTTGCCGATGCGCTGGCCCATCCGCAGGTGATCGAGGCGATCACGACGCCGGCGGGGGCAGGTGTGGCCGTGATCACCTATGAATGGTCGGGCTATGCGCAGCAGGACCTCATCACCGATTGGACGATGCTGGCGACGCCCGAAGATGTGCTGGCCTATTCGGCACGGCTGAAGGCCCATCAGCGGATCTATTCCGACTTCCCCACAGCCGTTGGCAAAGCGGTCGAATTCGGGGCAAAGCTCTTCGACACAGCCCCCCCTTGTGCCCGCAAGACGATCGATCTCTCGGGCGACGGGGAGAACAACGACGGCATGGGGCCTGAGGTTTTTCGCGCGCAGGGGCTGCTGGACGGGATCACGATAAACGGGCTGGTGATCCTCGGCGCCTATCCAAACCCGGCGATCTATTATCGCGGCTATGTGATGCAGGGTCCCAATGCCTTCGTAGCGCTCGCTCGAAATTTCGACGACTATCGCCGCGTGATGATTAGCAAGCTTCTGCGCGAGATCGATCAGCAGCTCATCCTCGGCCGGGTGTTCGGGGAATGACGCTTCGTGACGCGCTTTTCGCGGCCGCCATGGCCCTCGCGCTGACGGTGCCAATGCGCGCGCAGGCCTGTGCTCTCGAGCTGGTGCTGGCCTTCGACGTCTCAGGCTCGATCGACCAGCAGGAGTTCGCGCTGCAGATGGGCGGGCTTGCCAGTGCCTTTGAGGACGAAACGCTGATCGACGCGATCTCTTCGCTCGACGGCGGCATGCTGGTGGCGCTGACCCATTGGTCGGGGATTTCGCGCCAGCGCGTCATGATCGACTGGAAGAAGCTGCAGGAGCCTGCCGAGATCGCTGCCTATGCAGCGCAAGTGCGCCGCTCTGGCCGGGCCTGGCGCAATTTCTCGACTGCGATCGGCGAAGCCATCGCCCATGCCCGGCAGGTCAGCGCCAGTGCCCCGGAGGTCTGCGACCGCCGCGTCATCGATGTCTCGGGGGATGGGGTCTCCAACGAAGGCCGCGCACCCGCACCGGTTAGTCAGGCCCTCGCCCTCGAAGGCTACACGATCAACGGCCTGGTCATCCGTGGGGCCGACCCCGATCCGATGCCGCAGTACATCGACGAGGTGATCGCAGGCGACGGGGCCTTCGTTGAAGTGGCCGATGGCTTCAAGGACTATCCAAGGGCGATCCTGCGCAAGCTCCTCCGTGAGATCGATGCGCCGATGATCGTGGCAAACCCCACGCCCCCTCGCTGAACGCGACCGGCACGACCGAGGTCACCGCGCCGCTTTATAGAGCCTTCGAAGCCCGGCCTATCCGACGCTCGAGGACAAGGGCGAGGGCGGACAAAGCGAGCGCCAGGACAGAGACACCGATACCGATCAGAACGGCCAGGGGACGCTGCAGCGACAGTCGCCAGCGCCCGTCGCCGCCCGGCAGCCGTGCCGTCACCAAGGGATGGCCATCCGTTGCCGCAAGCGGAACAGGCGCCCCGCCCTCAAGCGGTTCGAGCCGCCAATGACGCCAAAAGGTCCGCCGAGCCACGATCTCCATGCCCTCTGCGCTCGACGCCTCAAAGATCATCTCCATGGGCTGAGAGGTGATGAGAGCAACTGTGGCCCCAGGCGTTGTCGTCGCAATCTCTGGCGCTTTGTCGAGTGGCGGCATGACACCGCCAAACTGCTTGATGTCACGAAGCCGGAAACCGATCGGGCGATCGCTCATCGCGAGCCATTCGACTGGCCCGATCCGCTCTTCGAGCGCCCAGGCATTCGAGGCGGTAATTGGCTCAGTAGGCAGCCATCGCCGATGCTCGGCTGCGAGACCCACAGCCATCGTGAGGGCGAAACCACCTACGAGCAAACGCGCCACCCATCGCCCAGCCGCCGCCTCGGATCGGAGCGCACCCACGACCAAAAGACCGATCCCAAGCGCCGCTGCAACGTCGAAGAGAACAAGAAATCGCCAGGGGAACTGCATCGCGTTCAGCGGCGTGTGGCTCCACAGGAGGGCTGAGAGCGCGGGATAGAAATATAAATCCGGCGACCCAGCGCCAGTCCACATGCTCGGCAACCAGCGCGGATAAGGATTGACCAAGGACCAAGCCTCAACAAAGGCAGCAGTCCAAGAGTGGCAGTTGAAGAGTAGTTGTAACAAAGGCTATAGTTCTCTGGCGTCCCTTAACTCAGTGACGGCAATGGGTGAAGTTTCCTGCGATGTTCGCGCAGCCCCCGGGGAAAGAGCGCAGGTGGCGCGAGGCCGGCCCAACGCGTTCTCAGGGATCGCTGATCTAAACACTGCCGGATGTCAGCGGTGCAGGGTGTCGTAGAAGGGCAATGATGGCCAGGACAGGTTTCTCATGCCACTGACGGGAAGACAGAACGTCCACAGTGTGCACCCAAAACACGCGAGCAGCCGACGCGAGATGCGCCGACCGATCCTGTCCCCTCAACGAGCGCCTCTCCGTGGCGGGTTTTCAAGACCGGCTACAGGGCTTATCTTCTGGGTGCTTTCCTCGGGAAGCTATGGCGATAAACGCGCACGGAATAAGCGGACTGGACCCGGGGGCGGTACCCGGCGGCTCCACCAGCATCCTTCTTGGGGGATCAGGGGGCCGAAACAGGATCGACAGACGTGTAAAGGTGTAGCTTTCGCTCGGTGAGGTACCACCGTTATCGGTCCGCAAAGTACAGTTGCCAATGACAACCGTGCTCCGGTGGCGATGGCCGCGTAAGCGGTCGGACACACCGAAACCTAAGCCCTGAGGCCTAGCCGCTTCAGGCGGGGCTCGCAGGCGCCTGGCAACAGAAGCCTGCACATAAGCCTTGCTCGTCAGGACCGTCAGGAGAAAGTTTGTGGATTTCAACTTTATCCTGAGACAGCTGCAACATTGGTTTAAAGCGCCATCTCGTTTATTTTGACCTCCTTGCTGCCATATGGTCGTCTGCACCATTCTAGAGCGACGCTAGGGCACTGGCTTGTGTGACTTTGGAGTGCGCGATGCGCCTTCAGCCTCTGAAAGACGGCCCCCGTCGCGCCGACACTACGAAGCGCCTTTTATCGACAGCGATGGTCGACGACGCATTGATCGTGGGGCTGGTGACCCTGCTCTTTCTGCCCACACTGATGCACGGGGCTCCGGACGGCCATAGCCACCACTTCAACCATGCATGGGCCACCACATTTTCCGAAGCCTGGTCCTGGTCGAACCCCTATCCACGCTGGCTGCCGGGCATGTGGCAGGGGGCGGGCTCACCCGATTTCTACTTTTACCCGCCCTTCGGCTTCTTCATTGTTGCTCTAGCCAGCAAGACTTGTTGCGTCGCCGCCGAACACAGCCTCGCGGTCGCCTACTGGGGTCTGCACGTCCTCTCCGGCATCGGTGTCTATCGCCTGGCGCAGAGCCTGGGCTTCACCCGCATAGGATGCCTGGCGGTCGCCGTGGCCCTGATCCTGATGCCGTATCACTTGGCGGTGGTCTTTCATCGCAGCGCCATCGGTGAGATGGCTGCCTTTGCCGCGCTGGGCTTCTTGTTGAGCGCTATCACAGACCTTCTCCTCCGCGGTGAGGGCGCATGGCGGATCGTGCTGACGGCACCGATCTGCATTCTCGGCCACATCCTGGTCGCACCCATCATAGGCCTCGCCGTGCTTTGTTTAGTCGTTGCATACCGCAGAGATCTTCGGCTTGACCGAGTACTGCGCGCCGCTGTGATGGGCTTTGCTGGCGTGCTGATTGCCGGCGCCTACTGGGTACCTGCCTTGCTTCTGCGGGAGGCCGACGCGACAGCCTATCTTCTTCTCTACTACTGGGGCGGCCAACTCCTCACTTGGGACGCCATCGCTGTCGATCCGTTCTTGTACATCGTCTATATACCATTGTTCGTGGTGACGCCGCTCGCCCTGCTGGGCGCCGCGCTGATGTGGCGGCGCAGCAGCAGGACGGCAGCGCTCTCTGCTGCCATCATCGTTGCGTGTTGGTTCATGGTCTCGCCGCTCTCAGTGATAATCTGGTTCCACACGCCGCTGAGCATCATGCAGTTTCCATGGCGCTTCCTGCTTCTGTTCGATTTCGGGGCGGCCCTTGGCCTGGGACTTCTTGTCGAACGAGCGATCTCGCAGGAGGTCACCCCGGCCCGCGCCTTGGCGCGGTTCGGCACGGGTGGCTTCCTGGGAGGGATCGCGATCATCCTTGTCGTCGGGCACACCCACTGGCTGCCAACCGGTCCCATAGAAGCCAGGCTGCAATGGAAGATTGAAGAACGGATCGGCCCGCTGGAATGGCTCTCGCTGGGCGGACGCGAGCGCAGCTTCGATCTCGACGATCTCACGCGACGACGCAGCGTGATGCCGCCGCTCCTCAATGCGCCGGAGGTTCAGACGCTCACGGCAGGCGCCACGGCCGATCTCATCGCATCGGACCCGTTCCAGATCCTCTTCGAAGCGTCGAGTAGCACCGGCATGGAGATCGTGCTGCGGCGAAGCTTCTGGCCCTACTGGCGTCTGGAACCGCTCGATGGCGGCCCCGCCGTGCCGCTCTCCGCCACCGAGGGCCATCCTCTCGTCACTGCTACCCTGCCAGCCGGCCGGCAGCAGTGGCGTCTCTCGCTAGCGACGCCCCCGTCCCTATGGCTCGGGATCCTCGTCTCCTGCCTGGGGCTCGCTCTGGCCATCGGCGGTCTGGTGGCGCTCCAGCGCAAGCCGCGCGCCCAGCAGCGTAGCGCATGAGCCGCTAGCGTTAAGGGAGAAGAAACCACAGTTGCCCGAGGGTAGAGCCGCTGGTTCGCGCCGGCGCGAACCCCTGCCATGGGCAAGCTCATGGCGTCATGCTCCGCGGGATCGATGGGGCTGGGGATCGGATGAAACTTCAGGGCCTGTCTTTCCGTCTGCGCAGAATCAGATAAGGTCCGAGGCAGCAACAGTACGAGGCGCCCGATGGAAGGCTCCCACATCAATTACGGCCGAATTATGGAACGGGCGATGCGCTCGGTCATGGCCGATGTGCTGGGTCAGGTTGCTGAGAACGGGCTGCTCGGCGGACATCACTTCTACATCACCTTCGACACCACGCATGTGGGCGTCGATATGCCCGCCTACCTCAAAGAGCGTTATCCCCGCGAGATGATGATCGTGATGCAGGAGTGGTTCGACGATCTGGCCGTCATGGGGGACCGGTTTCGCGTGACGCTGAACTTTTCGGATCAGCCTCAGACGCTGGTGATCCCTTTCGACGCGGTGAAGACTTTCATCGACCCGAGCGTGAAGTTCGGCCTCAAGTTCGACGATCAGGAAGGCGACGACGATGAGAGCGCGGCCGAGACCTTCCCCGGTGAGCGCGTAACCCCGGTTCCTGAGATCGCGACCGCAGAGGAGGCTGAGGCACCCGCGCCGAAGCCCGAAGGCGGCTCCGCAGAGATCGTAAGCATCGACAAGTTTCGCAAATCGTGAGCGATCGCTGCCCGTGGCGCCGGGCTGCAAGGCCGTAGTGCTTCCATGATGCGCATTGCGGTTGCCGGTTTTCAGCACGAGACCAACACTTTCGCGACCAATCCAACGCGGCTTGCCGACTTCGAGGTGGCCGACAGCTGGCCAGGGCTCCTGGAAGATCGGGCGGTGATCACCGAGACGCTGGGGCTCAACCTGCCGATCGCAGGCTTCTGTGCGGCGGCCCGCGACGCCGGTGTCGATGTGGTGCCGCTCCTCTGGTGCGCGGCAGAACCGTCGGGCCGCGTCGACGATACGACCTTCGAAGCGATCACAGCGCGGATCCTTACAAAGCTGCGCGCCGCCGGGCCGCTGGACGCTCTTTATCTCGACCTTCACGGCGCGATGGTCACCGAGAGCGAGGACGATGGCGAAGGCGCGCTTCTGCGAGCGCTCCGCGCGCGCTTCGGGACCGCCCTGCCCATCGGGATCAGCCTCGATCTGCATGCCAACATCAGCGCCGCAACCGCGCAGCTGGTGGAGGCGATCACCGTCTACCGAACCTACCCCCATCTCGACATGGCCGAGACGGGTGCGCGCTGCCTGCCGCTGCTGCTCGCCGCCATTGATGCGCAGCGCCAGGGCCTTCCGCGCCCGATCGTCATCCGCCACGCACCCTTTCTGCTGCCCCTGCCGGCACAGGACACAAGTGCAGAGCCGCTTGCCAGTCTTTACGCTCAAGTCGCTGCGGTGGCGGGGGAGCCGGGTTGTCATGCCGAACTCGCTCTCGGGTTCACGGCCGCCGACACGGCCCACACCGGCCCCGCCGTTGTCGCACAGGCGCCAGACCTCGCCCGGGCCACCGCTCTCGCCGATGAAATCAACGCATCCCTCATCGCGGCTGCGCCGTCTTTCGACACATCGCTCTTCGATCCTGAAGCGGCGGTGGCCAAAGCGCTGGCGGTGACAGCACCGGAGCCCGTTATCATCGCCGATGTGCAAGACAATCCGGGCGCCGGCGCCTCCTCCGACACAACAGGTCTGCTCAAGGCCTTGGTCGCCGCAGAGGCGGAGAACGCGATCCTCGGATTGCTAGACGATCCCGAAATCGCCGCTCGTGCCCATGCGGCAGGTCCAGGCGCGGTGATCGACGCTGCACTTGGCGGTCGCGCGAGCATCGCCGGGGACAGCCCGTTCACCGGCCGCTTTCAGGTCGAGACGCTCGGCGATGGTCACTGCGCCTACACGGGCGCGATGTATGGTGGCGGCACCGCGATCCTGGGCCCGGTCGCCGTTCTGCGGGTTCTGGGCGCAGGCTCGGTCCGGGTCGTGGTCGGCAGCCGCCGCAGCCAGTGCCTGGACCGCGCGATCTTCACGCATGTCGGGCTCGACCCATCGGCGGCCAAGATCGTCGTCGTGAAAAGCACGCTGCACTACCGTGCCGATTTCGCCCCTGGCGCGGCGGCCGTCATTTCCTGCGCAGCCCCCGGTGGCTTTCCCTGCCGGCTCGACACCCTGCCCTATCGCAGGCTTCGCCCAGGTCTGCGCCTGGGGCCAGAGGCCGACGCGCCGGTCGCGGGCGAGGCGCTGCACGAGGCAGCACCCCCTTGACCCCACTGCTGATCGAGGCGTTTCCTAGCCAGAGCGGCGGACACGAGCAGGCCGGGTCTTGTCGAGACCGAAGGCCGCGTCGGGGCTACCCCGGCGACCGTATCTGAGCTGAGAAGGACCGCGCGCGGCAACCGGGGTCAGCTTGCGCTGACGACTGGCCGCGCATCACCGAGAGAGGTCGTGTCCGCCGCCCCGATGCCGCCGTTCGCCACGCGCATTCCCGATACTCTCTTCGCGCGCCGCATGGCCGGCGTCCTTCTCGCGGGCCCTTGGGATCGAGCGGCGTTGCTGGAGCGGCTGCGCGCCTGGCTCGGGCCGCGCGGGGCGCAATCGCAGGAGGTCCTGGTCGCCGAGATCCTCGCCGACTGGCGCGCCCCTTACCCGCCAGGCCCCCCGGCGCTTGAGCGGCTGCTGTGCCAGACGGTGAGCCTCGGCGGGATCATGCGGGGCATCCGGCGGCGCAACCAGCTGCCCAAACCGAACCTCGAGCCGCCGGTATGGCAACCCGCCGCGGGGCTTACCGGGCTCGACCTCCCGCCGCTGGCCACGCCCGCAGATCTCGCCGGATGGCTGAGGCTGGAGCTCGATGCGCTCGACTGGCTGGCCGATCCGGAAAACAGGCTCGCGCGACCCACTAAGGAAGGGCGGCGACACTATCGCAGCCACTGGATCGCGAAACGCCGGGGCGGACACAGGCTGATCGAAGCACCGCTGCCCCGCCTCAAGGCACTCCAACGTCAGATCCTGCGCGGGATCCTACATGCCGTGCCGCCGCATCCCGCAGCCCGCGGCTTCCATCCGGGCTCCGACGTGCGCTCCCATGCCGCGATCCACACCGGCGAGGCGGTCGTGATCACGGCCGATCTGGCTGCCTTCTATCCCAGCATTCCAGCCACGCGCATCCACGCTCTCTTTCGCAGCCTCGGCTACCCTTGGGCCGTGGCGCGGCTGTTGACGGGCCTGACGACGACCACGACGCCCGCGGATGTCCTCGACGCACCCGAGGGGCGCGCCATGGCCTGGCACGCGCGCCGACAGCTCGCCGAAGCGCATCTGCCCCAGGGCGCACCCTCCTCTCCCGCCCTCGCCAACCTGTCTTGTTACAGGCTCGACCGCCGGCTAGGCGGGCTCGCGCGGCACTGGGGCGGGCAGTACAGCCGCTATGCGGACGATCTGGCCTTCTCCGGGCCGCGGCGGATGTTTCCCGAAAGCGGTACGGCCTTCTGCGAGATCCTCGCCGAGATCGTCGCCGAGGAGGGCTTTCGGCTGAACGGCGAGAAGACGCGGGTGATGCGGGCGGGCACGCGCCAGCGCGTCACGGGCCTCACCGTCAACGCGCAGATCAACACCGCCCGTTCCGACTTCGAGCAGCTCAAAGCGATCCTGACAAACTGCCGGCGCCATGGCCCCGCGAGCCAGAACCGCGCCGGACATCCTGCCTTTAGGCGCCATCTGGAAGGCCGCGTGTCCTGGCACGCCAGTGTAAACCCCACGCGAGGGCGCCGCCTCTATGCCCTGTTCGACGCCATCGACTGGGGCGGCAAAGAGCAGGCGCCTTCGGAAACACCACCCATTGGCCCACGGCCAACACCTCGCTATAGCGTGCCGGCCAGCAACAACGGGAGATCGGCCATGGGAGCCACGCGCAGCGAAACCGACAGCTTCGGCGCCATCGAGGTTCCGGCGGACCGCTACTGGGGCGCGCAGACACAGCGCTCGATCGCCAACTTCCCGATCGGCTGGGAAAAACAGCCCGTGGCCATCGTCCGCGCGCTCGGCGTCGTCAAAAAGGCCGCGGCCGAGGCCAACATCGATCTCGGCACGCTGGATCTGAAGCTCGGCAAGGCGATCTCGGCCGCTGCTGGCGAAGTGATCGACGGCAAGCTCGACGATCATTTCCCGCTCGTCGTCTGGCAGACGGGCTCGGGCACGCAATCCAATATGAACGCCAATGAGGTGATCGCGAACCGCGCCATCGAGATGCTGGGCGGCACGATCGGCAGCAAGGATCCCGTGCATCCCAACGATCACGTGAACCGTAGCCAGAGCTCGAACGACACCTTCCCCACGGCGATGCATATCGCCGCGGCGATGACGGCGCATGCGGTCCTGATCCCGGGTCTCGAAAGGCTGGCCGAGGCGCTGCAGACCAAGGCCGATGCTTTCAAGGACATCATCAAGATCGGGCGCACCCATACCCAGGACGCCACGCCGCTGACGCTCGGCCAAGAGTTCGGCGGCTATGCCCATCAGGTCCGCCAAGGCATCGTCCGCGTCGATCAGGCGCTCGACAACATCTATCCGCTGGCCCAGGGCGGCACGGCCGTGGGCACCGGGCTGAACGCCAAGCCCGGCTTCGACGAGAAAGTGGCCGAGAAGATCAGCGAGATCACGGGGCTTCCCTTCGAGACCGCCCCCAACAAATTCGAAGCGCTCGCCGCCCATGACGCGGTGGTCGAGATGTCCGGTGCGCTGAAGACTGTGGCTGCGTCCCTCTTCAAGATCGCCAACGATATTCGGTTCCTCGGCTCGGGCCCACGCTGCGGCCTCGGCGAGCTGAGCCTGCCCGAGAACGAGCCCGGCTCCTCGATCATGCCAGGCAAGGTCAACCCGACCCAATGCGAGGCGCTCACCCAGGTCTGCGCCCATGTGATGGGCAACGACGCGGCCATCGGCTTTGCCGGCTCCCAGGGCCATTTCGAGCTCAACGTCTACAAGCCGATGATGATCTACAACCTCCTACAGTCGATGCAGCTCCTGGGCGATGCCGCGAAGGCCTTCACGGACAACTGCGTCGATGGGATCGTCGCCAATGAGGACCGGATCGCGAAGCTCCTCAACGAAAGCCTGATGCTGGTGACGGCACTCGCGCCCGAGATCGGCTACGACAATGCCGCGACCGTCGCCAAGACGGCGCATAAGAACGGGACGACACTGCGCGAAGAGGCCGTGAAGCTCGGCTTCTGCGATGAGGCCACCTTCGACCGCGTCGTCCGTCCCGAAACCATGATCGCCCCACGCTGAGGCGTTGTGGCCCGGGGCGAGGCACCGTGCCGCGCCCGCTGCCCAAGCGGAACGGGCTTCCCTGCGCCAGAAAAATGGCGCAGGCTTCCACCAGGCGGATTGAGGTGGAGCGGCACGCATGCCGGGAGACGTGATCAACCTGCGCCAGCGGCGTAAGGCGATGAAGCGGCTAGAGGCGAAGGCGAAAGCGGACGCCAACGCGTTCAGGCACGGCCAGCCCAAGACGGTGACGCGCCTCGCAGATGCGCGCGCCGAGAAAGCGCGGCGCGACCTCGATGGCGCGCGCCTCGACGAAAACTGACTTGCCAGGCTAGCCCGGCGGCCAGCACCCTGGTCCCCATCGTCCCAGCCAGCCCATGAGCCAGCAGTCGGCACAGCAGATGGGTGCGAGCGTGGGTCAGCACCGGCCCAAG
Source organism: Pseudomonadota bacterium (assembly GCA_039026635.1). Taxonomy (GTDB): domain Bacteria; phylum Pseudomonadota; class Alphaproteobacteria; order Rhodobacterales; family Rhodobacteraceae; genus Thermohalobaculum. The sequence goes on along the minus strand of JBCCLX010000036.1, from coordinate 2,585 downwards.
AAACGCTCCCTCACCCTCAGCGGGCACCGTAGCTCGGTCAGCTTGGAAGACCCGTTCTGGGAGGGATTTCGCGCGATTGCCGCCGCCCGTGGGCAGAGCCTCAACGCGCTCGCAGCCCAGATCGACAGCGCCCGCGACCCCGCCGTACCGCTCGCCAGCGCGATCCGCGTCTTCGTGTTCGAGACACTGCGCGGGCCAGCCGAGACCGACTGATCGACCCCTATGGCCTCTGCCACGGGCGCCTTTGGATCAGCCGAGCGGGGCCCGAACCCCAGCGCTCTTGCGCTCCTGCCGGCATCAGGGTTCCTCTGGCGCCCGTGCAGGAGGACGATCATGAGCCGAAAATTCCATTTCATCTCTGGGCTGCCGCGCTCGGGCTCCACGCTCACCGCCGCCCTCTTGCGTCAGAACCCGCGCTTTCACGCAGGCATGTCGAGCCCGATCTCTGGCCTCTTCGAAGGTATGATCGCCCAGGTTTCAGCCGGCACCGAGCTTTCGACCATGGTGAGCGAGGCGCAGCGCGAGCGGATGTTGCGCGCGATCTTCGAGAGCTACTACGCCGAGCACCCAGAGGAGGTGATCTTCGACACAAGCCGCGCCTGGACCGCGAAGCTGCCCGCCCTCCTCCGCCTCTTTCCCGAAGCCCGTCTCATCTGCCTTGTGCGCAACGTCGCCTGGATCATGGACAGTCTCGAGCGCCAGGTCCGCGCCAACGCCTTTGAGCACACGCGCCTCTTCCACGCCCAAGGCGAGCGCGCGACGGTCTACACCCGGGTCGAGGCGCTGGCAGGCGCCAACCGCCTCGTCGGCTTCCCCTGGCACGCGCTGCGCGAGGCCTGTTACTCGGAGTTCGCAGACCGGCTCATCATCGTCGAATACGATCTCCTGGTCTCGCGCCCCGCCGAGGTCATGGGGCTTCTCTATCAGTTTCTCGAGGAGCCTCCCTTTGAGCACGACTTCTCGAATGTGGAGTTCGATGCGCCCGGTTTCGACGCCCAACTCGGCCTCGATGGGCTGCATCGCGTGCATCGCGAGGTGGCGCCAAGGCCGCGGCGAACGGTGCTTCCACCGGATCTGTTCGGCAAATACGCGAATCTGTCCTTCTGGCAGGATCTGGGTGATTCGCCCGCTTTCCGAATCGTGGATCCCTCGCGCACCCAACAAGAGGCGAGCATGCCGCCTGCAACGGTGAATGTCCCATAATGGGACATATCCCCACTCCCTAGGCTGATCGCAGAGCCGTGGTGAACACAGGAATTCACCGTTCAGAGCATGCGTTGCGGCATTTTCTGCAAGCAAACCCTCCCAGCGTGTCATCAACCTGAGATTGACAGCTTCCCTAGCGATCGCCCCTATCTGGGACAGTTTATTGCGCGTTGGTGGCGCTTGACGACCGATTGCAAGGTGCTCGGCACACTTCGCCCGGTTCAGCCTTCCGCTTCTTGGTCGTCGCGTCTCCTGCGTTTTGTTTGGGAGTGCGGGCGATGACCGGCGTGATTGTGAATAACCCCGTCTTCAATTCCAGTGGCGCGACGGTGACCTTCTTTCCCATCGGGCCCACCGCCACCTACCTGGACGTCGATCTGGAGATCGATATCCCTGGCGACCCGCTGATCATCGACCTCGAAACCCTTGGCATTGAGCCCGGCGATGTTGTGATCCTGGAGGGCGTCGGCGCCTTCAGCTTCACACAAGACGGGCCGGAATTCGGGCAAAACGCCAGTTTTGTGCTGAGCGCCACCAATGTCGTCCTCGACCCCGGCACCAACAATCGCGTCCCCGGTGCGATCGATCTGCCCGTCGATTTCGAGATCGAAACGGAGCGCTTCGCCTTTGATTTCTCCCCCATCTCCAACGACATCCCCGAGGACGCACGCCTGACCTTCAGCCAACCGGCAGGCGACGAGGAGGCCCCCAACACTTTCATTGTGCCCGCCGGGGCCCGCTTCCTGATCGCCGGCGTCAACGACCTGGGCGTCGGCGACAACGAGGACCGCAACAACGACTTAGGCCTCCAGATCGCCGGCCTTGATCCCGCAGGCCTGATCCTGGCCGATAACAACGACAACAATAGCTTCGACGGCACGGGCGAGATTACCGCCACCGACGGCGACGATGTCATCTTCGCTTTCAACGGAACCGACGAGATCATCGGCAGCCTCGGTGCGGACACGATCTATGGCGGCACCGGGTTCGACATCGTGCGCTATGGCCTCGATGAGAACTCTCCCCCCATCAACGTGGATCTGAGCGACGATCTCCCCGAGAGTGGCGGCCTTGCCGAAGGCGACATCTTGATTGGCGTCGAAGAAGTCACGGGCACCGACGGAAACGATATCTTCAAGTTCGGGGGTGATTTCGGTTAGTTCTACGGTGGCCTCGGGGCGGACGAAGTCACGATGAATGGCGTCAACAACCTCGTGTTCGGGGGCAGTGCGGCCTGACTGGCCTTACCTGATTGGTCTGTGTTGATTGTTGGTGCATTGCAGGTCTCTGTTCGAGGGTGATTAGCGTCTCGGGCGCGGGCGGCCGATATCCGAGGGCGCTGTGGGGCCGGACGGTGTTGTAGTGGTGTCGCCACCGCT
>JBCCLX010000035.1:0-17937 GCA_039026635.1 Pseudomonadota bacterium | reverse complement strand
TGCTGCGCGAGGATCCCGCGCTCGCCTGGCTCGCCGATGAGATGCTCGGCGCCATTCATTGTCGCCCGGACGGCGGGGATGGAGGGCGTTGGCTGAAGCTCGGCTGGGCCTTCAACGACAGAGCCGCCGCGCCGAGTTGGTCGCCACCGCTCATGGAGGCCTTCCCTGAGATCGTGCTGCGGGGAGCCGCCCGGCTGAACCCCGCACTTCGGCAGTACTATGGGCAGCTGCCCGCGCGCCGGCATCACTACGGCGGCTGGTACACGTTGACCGAGGAGAACTGGCCCTTGATCGGCCCCATGGGGCGCGCGGGCGCGTTCATGAACTGTGCCCATTCGGGCTTCGGGACCATGGCAGCCTGTGCCGCTGGGGAGCTTTGTGCGGCCTGGCTCGCGGAGGTCCCGCTGCCCCCTTACGCGACCAGCTTCTCCATGGCGCGCTACGATGATGTGGCTCTCATGGCGCTTTTGGCCCAGTCCAACCGTGGGGTTCTTTGAGGCCTCCCCCGGGCGGGCGCCGGTCACGCTAGGCACCGCGGTCGGCGAACGAGCGGGAAACGGCGGAGACTGTACGGATGGCGCCTAGGCTCTGAACCCTGCATGCGGATAGGGTGACGATGCTGGAGTGTCTGGCCCGTATCGCTGCCGGACCTCAGCACCCCAAAGGAGCCTTGCCATGTCGAAGACCATTCTGATCACCGGCGCGACGGATGGGATCGGCCTTGTGACCGCTAGGCATCTGGCGGGGGAGGGGCATCGGGTCCTTCTGCACGGGCGTAACGCGGCGAAGCTGGAAACCGCGCGTGCCGGAATCGCAGGCGAGACCGAGGGCTATATCGCCGATCTCTCCCGCCTCTCCGACGTGGCGGCCTTGGGCAGAGAGATCCGGGATGCGCATGGGCGTCTGGATGTGCTGATCAACAATGCGGGCGTCCTGAAGACGGCGCAGCCGCGCAGCGAGGACGGCCAGGACGTGCGGTTCGTGGTCAACACCTTCGCGCCCTATCTGCTCACCCAACTGCTCCTGCCGATCATCCCCGCAAATGGCCGCGTGCTGAATGTCTCGTCAGCCGCGCAGGCGCCCGTGGGTCTGCGGGCCATGGCGGGCGAGGGCACCCTGGCGGATATGGCGGCCTATGCCCAAAGCAAGCTCGCGATCACGATTTGGACGCGTGAGATGGCCCGGGCGCTGCCCGAGGGGCCCGTTATCGTGGCGGTCAACCCGGGCTCGCTGCTGGCCTCCAAGATGGTCAAGGAAGGGTTTGGCATCGCCGGGAACGATCTGGAGATCGGCGCTGGGATCCTCGTCCGCGCGGCCCTCGACGCCTCCTTCGCCGATGCCTCGGGGCGCTACTTCGACAATGACGCCGGTCGGTTTGGTGAGCCGCAGGCGGCCGCCTTCGATACAGAGCATGCGGCTGCCGTGATGGCGGGGATCGAGAAGGCGGTCGCTGCTTGGCGCTGAACGCGACGCGCCTGCCGCGTGACCGGCGGGTTTAGGGCAGGATCTCAGCTGCCAGCCGATAGCCGCGCCCGTGCACCGTCGCGATCAGCGAACGATGGCTTTCGACTTGGCCGAGTTTGCGCCGCAACCGCACCATATGCGCATCGATGACCCGGTCCGAGATATCGGCGGTGGCGCCATAGACGGCGTCGAGCACTTCGTCTCGGCTCACGACCTCCCCCCGCGCCTCCACAATGCACTTCAGGATCGCGAACTCGGTGCTGGTGAGGTTGAGATCCTGCCCATCGCTCCGGCGCTGCACGACCGCACGCACAGGGTCAATCTCGACCTCGGCAAAGCGGATCACCTCCGCCTTCATCCCGTTCTGAGCGGGCGCGCCCAGGGGTGTGACTTCCCGGTGCCGCCGGCGCAGCACGGTACGCACACGCGCGAGGAGTTCGCGGGGCTCATAGGGTTTCGAGACGTAGTCGTCTGCTCCCAGCTCCAATCCGACGATGCGGTCCTGCGGGTCGCTTCGGGCGGAGAGCATGATGATCGGCAGATCGCTCACACGCTGCAGGCGGCGCGCGACATCGAGCCCATCCTCATCGGGCAGGATGAGATCGAGCACGATCAGATCCGCCCGGTCGCGCTCCAACACCGAGAACAGCTCCCCCGAGCTAGCGACGCCCGTCGTGCGGTAGCCGTTCTTCTCGAAAAAACGCTCGAGGAACGAGGTGACTTGCTGGTCGTCATCGACGATCAGAATGTGTTCTTTCATACGGCCCGCCATCCTGGGAACGCCGAAACGTTAACCCGGGCTTGTTTGCGCGGGCAAGACGGTGGCATGCTGCCATTTATGCGCTGGCTTGGCTCGGACCCGACGCTCAGGCGTCCGTTTGTGCTCGCGGCCGCGGCGATTACCCTTCTTGCCGTCACCGTGGGCCTTGGCGTCACCCTTGGCGTTGAGACCCGACAACAGTTTCGCGAGATCGGGGCAAGCTGGAACGACCATGCGGGCGGACCCGCGCGTAAGGGCGCGTTGATCAGTGAGATCCGCGGCTATCTCGGCTTCGGCGGCATCATCCATAGTTTCAAGAACTACGTGCTGCGCCAGGAGCAGGCTTATCTCGAGAACACCCAGCGCCAGATCGCGCAGTTTCGCCATGCGGTGGCGCGCTTCCAGGCGCTCGAGACCTCACCGGAAGAGCGCGCGGCTGTGGCGGCGATCGCGCGCACGATTGACGCCTACGAAGACCGCCTGCCCATCGCCATCGAGGCCGCCGGCGAAGGATGGCTACCGACGCGGACGGACGGCCTTGTACGCGTCGACGATACCGAGGCCGTGGCCGCGTTGGCGGAGCTGGAGCGGCTCTGGCGGGAGACGCAGGCGCGCAGTACCGAGCGGATTGCAGCTGCCGTGGACGAGGGCGACGCGCTCATTCGGATCGGCTTCGGGTCGGTTGCCGCGCTCGTGCTGGCCTCGCTCGTGCTCGGCACGCTGATCCTCCTCTTGGTGCGCGATCTGCGCCGGGCCATCGGCGAGGTCGCCCATGAGCTGGCTGAGCGGCGCAAGCTCGAGCGGTCCGAGGAACGCCTGGCCACCATCGTCGAACAGAGCCCGGCGACAATCATCCTGACCGACACATCGGCCCGCATCCAATATGCGAACCGCAAGTTCGAGGAGGTCACGGGCTGGCGGCGGGACAAGGTGCTCGGTCGCACGCCCGCTTTTCTCCAATCGGGGCACACAAGCGACCAGACTTATGAGCGGATCCGTACCCAGCTCGACAAAGGGGAGCGCTGGCACGGCGTTTTCCGCAATCGCCGCCGCGATGGGTCGAGCTATTGGGCTGACACGGTCCTCCTGCCGCTGCGCGCGCCAGACGGCAGCGTGCAGAACTTCGTTGGCATCGCCGAGGATGTGACCGAGGCGCGGCGCGCGCGCGATCAGGTGGTGCGCGCCCAGAAGCTCGAGGCCGTGGGGCAGCTTGCTGGCGGCATCGCGCACGACTTCAACAACATCCTCACGACGATCGTGGGGGCAAGCCATCTCGCGGCTCTGGATGCGGAGGAGGGCTCGGATCTGGCGCGCGAGATCGAGCAGATCAACATCGCCGCGCGTCGTGCGCAGTCGCTGGTGCGCGAGCTCCTCTCCTTCGCGCGCCGCGAGCCGGGGGAGGCGCAGCCGCTGGTGGTCCATGACATCGTCGTCGAAGTGACGACGCTCCTGCGCGCGGCAGCGCCACGTCTGATCACGCTCGAATGCCCCGAGCCCGCGGCGCGCCATACGGTGATGGGCGATCCGACGCATCTGCATCAGATCGTGATGAACCTCTGCCGCAATGCCGCCGAAGCGATCGGTGGGCGCACGGGGACGATCACCGTCTCCATCGCCGCCTGCGCCGAGGAGGATGCGCCCGCGCCCCATGAGGCGGGCTGGGTCAAGCTCGTGGTGGCGGATGATGGGCCGGGCATGAGCGATCAGACGATCGCGCGCGTCTTCGAGCCCTTCTTCACGACCAAACCCATCGGCAAGGGGTCGGGCCTTGGCCTCGCTGTGGTCTTCGGGTTGGTCGAGGAGATGGGCGGGCGGATCACTGTGGACAGCAAGCCGGGGGAGGGCGCGCGCTTCACGGTCTTTCTGCAGGCCGCGGCCGAACAGGCGCCGGCGCAGATCGCGCCCTCTGAGCCGCTGCCACGGGGTGATGAGTGGATCATTCTCATCGATGATGAGGCGGAGGTCGCCGGCACGCTGCGCCGCCAGCTCATCAGGCTTGGCTACAGGGTGGATGCCTTTACCTCGCCACTCGTGGCCTATGAGCGCTTCCGCGCGCATCCCGACCGTTACGATCTGGCGATCTCGGACATCGTGATGCCGGAGATGACGGGCGAGGAGCTGGTCGACCGGATGCGCCGCGAGCGACCGAATCTGCCAGCTCTCCTCTGCACCGGCTATCGGCCTGAGACGACGCCAGCGGGCCCTGACACGCCAACAATCCTAGATAAACCAGTAAATCCCATCGATCTCGCGCGTGCTGTTCGGACGCTTCTCGACAAAAGGCGGATATCCCCAGTGCTCGAGACGTCGACTTAATTGATCTGCATCAACCACCGTCACAAATCGCAACACTTGCGTACAACAACGTAACACCTGCCGGCAGGGGCTTCTGTATGTTGGAAGCCACTTCCACGACCTAGGGTCGGCGGTGGGGTCGCCGGTGGCGACCGCTCCTGCCGGCCCGGACGCCCACCGGGATGGCAGGCATGTACGTGCGCGACGAGACGACCCCCCGCCTTGGGGCCTGCCCTGAGCAGGCGATAGCGCTTCTCCATCCTCGCCGGACGCAATGGACCCTTCGGCACGCTTGCGAGAGCGGCGCCGAAACGCATGCAGGGAAAGGAGAGTGCTCATGCTAACGAGAACCCTGTTGGCGGGCGTGCTGCTGATGGGCAGCACGGCCATGGCTCAGGAGGCGGTCACGCCGGAGCCACCGATCGAGGTGAACGCCGCGCGTGCGGAGCTTGGCAAGCGGCTCTTCTATGACACGCGGCTCTCTGGCGACACCTCGCTCTCCTGCGCCTCCTGCCATCACCCGGACAAGGCCTTTGCCGATGGCGAGGCACTGAGCCAAGCCTACACGGGCAATGCGCATTTCAGGAATTCGCCGACGCTGGCGAACGTCGGCTTTCGCGCGGCCTGGCTGCATGACGGGCGGCTGGGGACGAACCTCAACGACGTCGCCCGCGAGATGATCACCGAGACATACCTCATGAACATGGACATGAGGATCATGCAGGAGCGCCTGAAGCAGGACCCTGTCTATGTCGAGATGTTCAAGGCGGCAGGCATGTCCGAGCCGTCAAACGGCGGCGCGCGTAACGCCTTGATGGACTTCATGAAGACCATCCAGTCGCGCAATGCGCCCTATGACACTGGCACGATGTCCTCGGCGGCGCTGCGCGGTCAGCTGATCTTCGAGGGCAAGGGGAACTGCGTAGCCTGCCACAGCGGCCCGCGCTTCACCGATGACAAGCCCTACAACACCGGCGTGCCGACCAACCCGGCCATCTGGGGCGAGCCTGAGCGGCATTCGACCTTCGTCACCTACGCGAAGTTCTTCGGCGTGCCGGCCTACATGACGCTGCGCGAGGATCTGGGCGCCTATGTGCGCACGCACCGGCCTGAGACCGCGCGCTCTTTCCTGACGCCGACGCTGCGCGAGCTGACCTACACCGCGCCGTATATGCACAACGGCACCTTCGAGACCCTCGAGGACGTCGTCGACTTCTATGACGCTGGCGGTGGCGACGACCCGTTGAAGGATCCCCGCCTGCAGCCGCTCGAACTCGTGCCCTCCGAGAAGGCCGATCTCGTCGCCTTCCTCGAAAGCCTCTCCGGCGAGAGCTTTGACATCGATGCGTATGTCTGGCGCGCGGACGACTACGGCTACGAGGTCATCGAAGACTGGCGCAACGTGCAGAATTGAGGGAGGCCATCATGTCACTGAGAAGCACACTCACCGCCCTCGCTGCCCTGGCCATCGCCAGCGCCGCTGGTGCCCAGGACAACCCGCGCCCGGAGGGCTTGGCACCGCTCGGGCCCCCGCCGATCCCGGCGGACAATCCGATGACGCCGGAGAAGATTGCGCTCGGCGAGAAGCTCTTCTTCGACCCGATCCTATCCGGCAACTACGGCATGGCCTGCGCGGCTTGCCATGCACCGGAAGCGGGCTGGGCTGTCCAGGCGCCGATCAGCTTCGGCTATCCAGGCACCACGCATTGGCGCAACAGCCAGACGATCATCAACGCCGCCTATTACGGGAAGCTCTTCTGGGCGGGCGCCTCGGGCTCGCTCGAGCATCAGGCCCGCTCGGCGGCCCGTGGCGGTGTCGCCGGCAATGGCGAGGACGACATGATGGAGTCCCGCCTCGCCTTCGTGCCCGAGTATCGCGAGGCTTTTCGTGAGGTCTTCGGCGACGACTGGCCGAGCGTGCGCAACGCCTACATGGCGATCGCCGCCTACCAGCGGACCCTCGTGCAGACCGACACGCCCTTCGACGCCTACATGAAGGGCGATGACGACGCGCTGAGCGATGAGCAGAAGCGGGGCCTCGAGCTCTTTGCCGGCAAGGCCAACTGCATCGCCTGCCACAACGGCCCGCTGCTCTCGGACGAGGCTTACTACAACACCGGCGTGCCGCCCTACGACGGCTGGGAAGACGATCCCATCGCCCAGATCACCTATCGCTTCGAGATCTATGCCAAGGGCGTGACGGAGGCGAAGTACCGCAAGCTGAAGGATGACCCGGGTCTCTACTTCCGCACCAAGCAGGAGAGCGACATGGGCAAGTTCCGCACGCCCTCCCTGCGCTACACCGCCTACACCTTCCCCTACATGCACAACGGCATGATCGAGACGCTGCGCGATGTGGTTGTCTTCTACAACGAGGGCGGCGGCGACAACGAGTTCGCGGCCAACAAGAGCGCACAGATCCAGCCGCTCGGCCTCACCGACCCCGAAATCGACGATCTGGTCGCCTTCCTCGAAAGCCTGAGCGGGGACGAGATCCTGATCGATTACCCCGACCTGCCGGTGATGGAACCGCTGCCGGCGCAGAACTGACGAGGACATGTGAGATGACAAAGATCGATCCCAAGATCCTCGCCGCGATCAATGGCGAGAACGGCGAGGCCGAGAAGGCCGGCACGCGGCGCTGCCTGATGAACCGCCGTCAGTTCCTGCTGACCGGGGGCATCACGACCACGGTGGTCATGGTCGGCATCCCGGGCATGCCTGAGGCGCAGACCCCTGCAGCGGTCTCGACCTATCCGCGCAAGTTCATCGCCAAGCTGAGCGAGCTGCAGACGGATGTGCCCTTCGACTTCGAGTATCCCGATGAGGGGCTCTATGCGGAGTCGATCCTCGTGAAGCTCGGTCGCCGCGCCGGCGGTGGCCTCGGGCCGGATGAGGATGTGGTGGCCTTCAACTACACCTGCACCCATCAGGGCGGGCCGCTGCAGGGCACCTATCAGCCGGGCGACAAGGCGCTCGGCCCGTGCCCACTGCACCTGACGACCTTCGACCTGACCCGCCACGGCATCTTCATCTCGGGCCAAGCCTATCAGTCACTGCCCCAGGTCCTGCTCGAGCTCGAGGGCGACGACATCTACGCCGTCGGCATGTTTGGCCTGATCTACGGCCGCTTCGACAATCTGCAGGGCTGAGGAGCACGCGACATGGCGACCCCCTATTACGTTCCGGAAGAGTCCGTCCCGCTGCCGCCGCCCGATGCCGAAGTGCTGTCCACGGCCTGCGACTACTGCATCGTGGCCTGCGGCTACAAAGTGTATCGCTGGCCGGTGGGCGGTGGGCGCAACGGTGGCCCAGCTGCGGCCGACAACGCCTTTGGCGAGGACTTCCCCGTCGCGCCGCTCGGCCCCTGGATCGCGCCGAACATGCACAACGTGGTGCTGCACAACGGTGAGCCGCACCACATCGTCATCATCCCCGACAAGGACACCGAGTTCGTCAACTACTCGGGCAACTCCTCGATCCGGGGCGGCGCGCTGGCCCAGAAGGTCTACAACCCGCAGACGCCCACGCGCGACCGGCTGACCTCGCCGATGGTGCGCATGTTCGGCGTGCTGATGCCCGTCACCTGGGACTTCGCCCTCGATATCGCGGCGGAGGTGGGCAACTACGTGCTCGAGAAGCACGGGACCAATGCCTATGGCGTAAAGACCTTCTCCTACGGCTACATGGAGAACACCTACGCCATCACGAAGTATGCGCTGCGCCATGTGCGCACGGCCAACTTCACCTTCCACGACACGCCGTCCGACGTCACCTCGACGCCGGGGTTCAGGGATGCGGGCTTCGACAATTTCGGGCCGGCCTATGAGGATTGGCGCGACGCCGAGACGCTGCTCATGTGCGGCACGGACCCCTACGAGTCCAAAACGATCCTGTTCACCGACTGGATCATGCCGGGCATCCAGAACGGGCAGAAGGCGATCTTCCTGCTGCCCCGCCGCACGGCCGGTGTCGCTTATGCCGAGAAGAACGGCGGGCTCTACATCGACATCCAGCCGGGCACCGATCTGCCCGTCGTCCTCGCCATCGCCCGCGTGATCGTGGAGAACGGCTGGGAGGATGCCGAGTGGATCCAGAACTGGGTCAACAACAAGTGGGAAAGCTCTTCAGGCTTCGGCCAGGGCACCCGCAACACGCCGTGGCAGTGGCGCACGACCTGGGGCAAATTCCAGACCGCGGGCTTCGAGGACTGGAAGCAGTGGCTGCTGGCACAGGACTATGCGGTGCCGGAGAAAGCCGCTGAGATCGCCCAGATCGACGTCCAAAAGATCTACACGGCCGCCGAATGGATGGCCAAGCCCAAGGCGGACGGCACCCGGCCCAAAACCTCGATCATGATCGAGAAGGGCTTCTACTGGTCCAACAACACCGGCAACACCCAGGCGATCTCGGCGCTCGGCATCGTCTGCGGCGCGGGCGGGCGGCCGGGCCAGGTGATCGGGCGCGCGGGCGGGCACCAACGCGGCGGCCTGCGCGGCGGCGGCTATCCCCGCAACAAATCGCCCGAGAAGCTACCGGGCCGGCGTCGCCGCGCCATGGACACCGACCGGTACCTGATGAGCGGGCACACGCGCCTTGCCCATGTGATCGGTACCACCTGGGTCCAGGCGATGTGCGGCTCGCAATCGCTGCAGGCGAAGTTCGACGAGCTGACGACGCGCAATCCGCATCAGGTCACGAGCTTCGACAAAGCCGACATCGTCGACACCCTGAAGCGGCGCGTCGACTCGGGCGGCATGGTGGTCTGGAACCAGGACATCTACCTCGTCGATCCCATCGGCGCGCGCTATGCCGATATCATCTTCCCCGCCTCGGGCTGGGGGGAAGACACCTTCACGCGTGCCAACGGCGAGCGGCGCCTGCGCCTCTATCCCAAATTCTACGATGCGCCGGGCGAGGCGAAGTCCGACTGGTGGATCATCGCCCAGCTCGCCAAGAAGATGGGCTTCGAGGGCTTCGACTGGCAGAACTCGAACGAAGTACTCGAGGAGGGGGCCCGCTACTCTCGTGGCAGTCGCAAGGACTTCAACATGGTCCTCGTGAAAGCGCGTCAGGAGGGTAAAACGCTCCACGAGAAGTTCGCCGAGTTCGGCACCAATGGCATCCAGGGCCCCGTCCTGATGGATGGCGATGGTAACCTTGTGGAGACCAAGCGTCTGCACGACGTCAACCGTGAGCTGCCGGCCGAGGGCCCGGTGGGCAAGAACGTCTTCAACAAGAAGCTGACCCACTTCAACAGCCAGACCGGCAAGTGCAACATCCAGAAGGCGCCCTGGGATCTCTTCGCGAGCTACTGGGAGTGGCTGAAGCCGCGGGAGGAGGAGGACGAGCTCTGGATCTCCTCGGGCCGCATCAACGAGCGCTGGCAGTCGGGCTATGACGACCGCCGCCGCCCCTACATCGTGCAGCGCTGGCCGGAGAACTGGATCGAGCTGCACCCGAATGCCGCGGCGGCGCGCGGGATCGAGTCCGGCGATTACGTCCAGGTCTTCTCCGATCGGATCCCGGTCCAGAAGGACACGATCGTGGGCGTCGAAGGGTCGGATTTCGACTTCGCCTCGCTCCTGCGCAATGGGCATATCGAACTGACCCAGGCCTCGATCACCGCCGTGGCCATCGTCACGCCGGCCGTGAAGGAAAACCTTGGCTACATGGATTTCCTGCACACCTCCCAGCCGGCGAACGCCCTTGCAGGCCGTGTCGTCGACTGGATCAGCGGCAACTACAACTACAAAATGGGTGTCGGCAAAGTGCGGCGGATGGGTGAGAGCCCGTACAAGCACAACATGCGCGCGATGTCCTTTGCCCGCCGCGACATCGCCTGAGCCCTCCCTCAGACCGAAGACCCGCCTCAGCGCTACCCTGCGCTGGGGCTATCCCAAACTGGAGAGTGATCGATGCGAGACGCCGTGCTGGCTGCCGAGCCAATCGAGGCGATAATCCGCTATCTGAGCTCTGAAAACGAGATCCTGCGCGCGGCCGCCATCGGTGCGCTCGCGCGCCAATCGGATACGGCGGCGGTGCGGCCGCTGCTGGTAAGTGCCCTCCTCGATCCCGACCCTGACGTTAGGTCGGATGCCATGGAGGCGCTCGCAACCATGGCCCTGCCGGAGGATGCTGAGACGCTGCGCTACTCCCTGGCGGGCGATCCCGTGCGCGAGGTGAAGCTCGCTGCCATCCGGGCCCTCGCGCGCCTCAATGACCGCGGCGCCATCCCGCTCCTGCGGGCACTCACCCTCTCGCGCGCCGAGGAGGAGGTGGCCTGGGAGGATGAGGACAGCGACTGGGAGGAGTGGCTCGATATCCAGATCGCCGCCATCCAAGCGCTCGGCCAGATGGGGGTTGAGGAGGCGATCGACGATCTCCTAGCCGCCCGCGCCGACCCGCTCGCCCAGTCCCTCGATATCCCCGTCTTCGAGGCGCTGACCCAGCTCGGCCCCCGCGGTATCGACATCCTGCTGCAGGTCGCGACCCAGAACGAGGGATTGGGCTCGAGCCGCGCGGTCACGGCGCTGCAGGGCGCCGATCCGAGTGCGATGCTCGCCTCCGTGGATCAGATGATCGGGCATCCGCGCGCGGCCGTTCGCCTGCTCACCCTGCCGCTCCTGCCCGTGGACGGCGATCGGGTCCTGCAGCTGGCCGAGGCCGACCCGGATGCAGCGGTGCGTGTTGCAGCGCTGGCCCGCGCCGCACCGCACCGGCCGGACCTCGCCCTCACGGCCCTGCGTGACAAGGATGCGCGTGTTCAGGCAGCGGCGCTCCGACACCTCGTCCTGCCCGAGGACGCGGAGGCGCGGGCGGTGCTGATCGACAATCTGTTGGCCTGGATCACGCATGGCGCCCCCGCCCTCATGATCGCCACGGCCGAGCGGCTGGCGATCCTTGCGCCTGAGCGCGCCGGCCCGCCGCTCTTGGCGCTGGCCGCGGATCTGAAAAGGCCGCTCGAAGCGCGCGTTGCAGCCACGCGCGCGCTCGCCGATGTAACCCCGCCGATCCCGACGGCTGCCCTTGTTGAGCTCATCGGCAATCGTGCGCAGCAGGTTCGCCTCGCAGCGCTCGTTCAGCTACGCGATCGGGCGGCTGCGGGGGACGAGGCGGCGATTACTGCTTTGGCAGCTGCCATCCAGGGCACGCTCGTCGAGGACGCTGCATTCAGCGATCGCGGCGGCGAGGAAGCCAGCCGCGAGACCCTGACCGCCCCAAAGAACGAGGACGACGGGCCCCCGCGCATCCACATCACCCGCGATGGTCAGATCGTCGAGTTCGTACGCCCTGAGGGCGAGGCGCCGGGGACCTCCACGCTCTCCGCGATCCTGGCAGCGTCCGAAGCGGCTGCGGCGCCCGATGACGAGCCGCTGGCGGAGGATACGCCCGAAGAGGCGCCCTCCAAGCGCCGCAAGCGCCGCCCGGTTGAGGGGCCCGACGCCATCTCGGAAGCACTCTCACGGGAAGCGCTGCAGGTCGCGTCCGGCCTCGATCTCGCGCCCGTTGATGCCGCCATTCTGGCGCGGGCGAGGGCAGCATCCGGTGGAGGGTCCGGGGAAACGGACCAGGCCCTGCGCCAGCAGGCTTGGCAAGCACTGGGCCGTCATCTCGCGCGGTATGCGGGCTTCGAGAACGCGCGCAGCGTCGCTCTGGCGGCTCGGGGCGACAGCGATCCGGTCGTGCGCTTGGTTGCCTTCCAACTCTTGGCCACCCAAGGCCCCGCGCCCGACCTGTTGGCCGGTGCACGGCAAGATCCGGACCCGCTCATCCGCGCTGAAGCTGCGCGTTACGGGGACGGGCCCGCCTTGGTCGACGCACTGGGCGATCCGGTTCTCATCGTCCGCCGTGCTGCGGCCGAGCGGCTGATCGCCTCCGGCTCAACCGAGCAGGTGATCGACGGGGTGGAGCGGGTGATCCGCGCCGAGCTTTCCGACACGCTGGCGTCCCTGATCGCGGCCTCCGAGGTCGCGCGACAGGTCGCCTCTGGCCATCTGGCGGCCGACACCTGTACGGGACGTGCCGCGCTGGTCATCCTGAAAGCCCTCGCCACGTCCCTTGTCCCTGCGCCCCCCTCGGGCGAGGCCGGGGTATGAGGGTGCGCACAGCCGGGCGGTATGGCGTAGGCCTGATCGGCCTCGCGGCGGTCGGGTTCTGCCTGGGCTGGACGGCAGGCACCCTCGCGCGCGAGGTGGTCACCATCGACCAGATCACGGACCATACGGCGACCTCGGCGATGGAGATGTTCCGCTTCGCGCCCGATTTCGTGGAGATCGCCCCCGGTGAGAGCGTCGTCTTCCTCAACAGCCGCGGCAGCCATACGGTCAAGAGCCAGGAAGGGCTCTGGCCGGAAGGCGCCCCGACGGTCGACATCTCCGGCCAGCTGCGTGCCGAGGTCGTGTTCGACGCTCCAGGGCTCTATGGGCTGATCTGCGGGCGTCATGGCAAATACGGCATGGCGATGCTGGTTGTCGTCGGGGATGTGAGCGTCACTGACGACGACCGCGCCGCCATCGAGGAGATCCGCGGCAGCGAGCGGGCGCGCGCGACCTTCCGGAAGCTCTTTGACCAGGTGGGCTCGTGACTCATTTACAGACGCTGCCGAAGCCGCCGTTGTCGACGGCTCCCAAGGCACCGTTCAAATCCCTGATCGGCATCGACGATGCGCAGCGATTGATCGCGGAGCGCGTCGCGCCGGTGCAGGGCACGGAAAGGTGCAGTCTGCAGGCCGCGCAGGGCAGGGTACTCGCCGAGCCGATCACCGCGCACTCCTTCGCACCGCCCTGCGATATGTCGGCGATGGATGGCTATGCGGTCGACACCGCGGCGCTGTCGGGGGCCGGTCCGTGGCGGCTGCGGGTGAGCGCCCGCATTGCGGCGGGGCAGGCGGGGGCGGCGCCGGCGGTGGCGGTCACGGGCGGCACGGCTGCGCGGATCTTCACAGGCGCGCCCGTGCCGGCGGGCGCGGATGCGGTTCTCGCGCAGGAATGCGTCCGCGTGATCGGTGAGGACATCGTAGTCGAGACACCGCCCTCGCCAGGCCAGAACATCAGACCGCGGGGCGGCGATATGGTCCCGGGTCAACACTTGGTGCCTGCTGGGCAACGTGTGGGCATGCGCGAGATCGCGGCGGCCGCCGGCAGTGGACAGGCCACGCTCCCCGTCCGCCGCGCCGTCCGAGTGGCACTGATCATCACAGGCAATGAGGTCTTCGAAGCCGGCAGCGCGCGCCCGCAGGGCTGTATCTGGGATGTGAATACGCCGGTCCTCGAGAGCCTGCTGACAGCGCTTGGCCCCGTTGTCGAACGGGTGAGCCTACAGCACAGCCAGGACGATCGAGGTGGTATCGCGGCGCGGCTGTCGCAAGCGGCCGAGAGCGCGGATCTGATCGTGACCACGGGCGGCCTATCGGTGGGCGATGAGGATCATGTGATCCCGTCGCTCGAGGCACTCGGCGCCGAGATCTTCTTCCGCGGCGTTGCGATGAAGCCGGGTAAGCCTGTCTCCTGTGGACGCGTCGGCGGTGCGGTCTGGCTCGGCCTGCCCGGCAATCCGCTGGCAGCCATCACGACCTGGCAACTCTTCGGCACGGCGCTCTGTCGCGCGCTCTCGGGCGATGCGACCGTAGCACCATGCGCCTGGCCCGTTGTTCTCAGAGAAGGCCTGACGCGCAAAGCGGGGCGGGCGGAATGTCGTCTGGCCAGCCTCGGCCCATCCGATGCCTTTGGGCGCCGGATGGTTTCGGTGGAAACAACCGTGCGCTCTGGTAACGTCGCCGGGCTGCCGCAGGCCGATGGCTTCGTGCTCATTCCGGCTGACGCTGCAGCACTCGACGCGGGGGCCTTGGTCTCCTTTTACCCTTTTGCGCAGATCGCTGGGTGCTGAGCTATGAAGATCGCTTTCACGATGTCTCCCGGGCGTGGCGACACCGATGAGCTGTTGTTTCGCGTCGCCGAGACGATCGCCAAGCGGGGTTTCCGCGCGACTGGCACGGTTCAGATCAATACTGAGCGGCCGGACGCCCAGCCCTGCGACATGGATGTGAAGGTCCTGCCCGAGGGGCCGCTCATCCGTATCTCGCAGAGCCTCGGCCCCAATGCGCGTGGCTGTCGTCTGAACCCTGAAGGTCTGGAGCGCGCGGTCGGCGAGGTGCAGGCGCGGCTCGAGGCAGGCGTCGACTGCTTGATCGTCAACAAGTTCGGCAAGCAGGAGGCCGATGGACGCGGCTTCCGCCCCGCGATCGGTCAGGCCGTGGCCGCGGACATCCCTGTCCTTGTGGGTCTCAACCATCTGAACGCCGACGGCTTCGAGGCCTTTGCCGAGGGCGCAGCGGTTGCCCTGGCCCCCGACCATGAGGCGTTGGTCGCTTGGCTGACCGAGGCGATGGCGGCCGACCGTGCTGTGGAGAGCATGGCCGGTCAGCCGGTCGTTTGATCGGATCGCGCCGTCAGACCGTGATGGCTTTGGTCTCCAGATACTCGTGGAAACCCATGGGCCCGGCCTCACGCCCATTGCCGGACTCTTTGTACCCCCCAAAGGGCACATCGTAGTCACCCGCATTGCCGTTCACATTCACGACGCCAGCGCGCAGCTTGCGGCTGACGCGGTCGATGCGCTCGCGATTGGTCGACTGCACATAGGCCGCCAGCCCATAGGGCGTGTCGTTGGCGATCTCGATGGCCTCCTCTTCGCTATCGAAGGGCAGGACCGCGAGGACGGGGCCGAAGACCTCCTGGCGCGCGATGGTCATCTGGTTGTTCACATCGGCGAAGAGGGTCGGGCGGATATAGTAGCCCTTGTTGAACCCCTGGGGCCGACCGGGACCGCCCGCGGCGAGGCGTGCACCATCTTCGATGCCGGCCTCGATCAGCCGTTGGACATGCTCGAACTGGCGCTTGTTGACGACCGGGCCGATGTGATCGCCCTCCTGCATCGGATCACCCACCTCCGTGTTCTCGACGATCTTGGTCACGAGCTCGATGACCTCGTCATAGACGCTGCGCTCGACCAGCAGGCGCGAGGCCGCGTCGCAGGACTGCCCGTTGTTGATGAAACAGGCATCGACGGAGGTTTGCGCCGCTTCCGCAAGGTCCGCATCGGCGAAAAGCAGATTGGGGGACTTGCCGCCGAGTTCGAGCGTCACGCGCTTGATCGTATCGGCCGCCGCGATGGTCACGGCTTTGCCGGCGCGGGTCGAACCTGTGAAGGACACCATGTCGATCGCCGGATGCGCCGCGATGGCGGCACCGACGCCCGGCCCGTCGCCGTTGATGAGGTTGAAGACACCCGGCGGGCAGCCGGCCTCATGGATCACCTCGGCGAGCATGATCGAGGTCAGCGGCGAGTATTCGCTGGGCTTCAGCACGATGGTGCAGCCCGCCACGAGCGCCGGGGCCACTTTGATGATGATCTGGTTCACCGGCCAGTTCCAGGGGGTGATCATGCCCACGATGCCGACCGGCTCATCGACCAGCGTCGAGCCACCGCGCAGCGAGGGACGCTCGAACTGATGCGCTTTTGCGGCCTCGATGGCGGCCTCCATATGCCCGATGCCGACGGGCATATGAACCTCTCGCGAGAAGGAGATCGTGGTGCCCATCTCATAGGGCATCATGCGCACGAACTCCTCGGCGCGCACCTCATAGGCCTTGATCATGCGCTCGAGCAGGGCGACGCGCTCCTCGACGGTGCTGAACTGCCAGGTCTTGAAAGCCCTGTGAGCCGCGTCGACGGCCTTGTCCACATCCGCCTTGGTGCCGAGCGCGATGGTGGCGATGGCCTCCTCGTTGCCCGGATGGATGACCTCGAAGTCCGTGCCGTCGATGGGATCCACCCAGGCGCCGTCGATGTAGAATTTCTTGTAGTTTTCCACGTGCGTTCTCCTCGCCTTTCGCTTGGCGCTGTTCTTAGAAGCTGATCCGGCAGCGTTTCAACGTCCCGCTCCGGCAGGCAAGGCCTTAGAGGGAGGTGGAGGCGGTTTCGGGCGCTGCATGAGCGGGAAGGGGCGGCTCCCTCATCCGCCGGCCTGCCGCATCGAAAAGCGGGCCGATGGAGACTGTCGCGGCGAAGAGCGTGCCGGCGAGGTCGACCTCGACGCGCGTCCCCGTCTCGAGGCCCCCGCGCGTGAGGGCGAGGGCGATGGGCCGGCCAATCCGATATCCATAGGCGCAGGAGGTCGTCTGCCCAACGATCTGCCCGTCGATGCAGAGCGGTTCGTGCCCGATGGGCACCGCGCCATCGTCCTCGAAGCTGAGCGAGACGAGCCGATTGGGCGCGCCTGCGTCCCGCCGTGCTGCCAAGCCCTCGGCGCCGGTGAAGCCGCCGCATCTTCGGGTTGCGACGCCGAGGCCCACATCGATCGGGCTCAGATCCCCGTCGAGTTCGTGGCCCATGGCGCAGAAGCCCTTTTCGATGCGCATGGAGGTCTGCGCGAAAAGGCCGGCGGGGCGGGCGCCGGCTGCGATCATCGCGGCATAGAGCGTGCGCGCATCCTGGGAGCGGCAGGTGATCTCCCAGCCCGCCTCGCCCACATAGGAGAGGCGCGCGGCCCGCACCGAGACCCCGGCCAACCGAGCGGGTCCATGCTTGAAATAGCCGAGATCGAGCAGCGCCTCACCATCGAGGGCTTTCGCGACCCGAGCCGCCTCGGGACCCATCAGCGCCAGCACCGCCCAGGCCTCGGTGACGTCCCGCAGCGTGACGTCGAAGCCTTCGGAGGCGCGCTTCAGCCAAGCCATGTCCCGCTTGATCGCGCCAGTCCCGACGAAGAGCCGATAATGATCGGGGGTGAGCCTGTGCGCTGTCAGATCGCTCTCGAAAGTGCCGCGGGCGTTGAGCATGGCCGTGTAGATCACTGCTCCCGGCGCGCGGCTCATGGAGCCCGCGCAGGTCTGCAGCAGGAAGGCCTCGGCATCCGGTCCCGTCACATCGATCTTGCCGAAGGGGGACGCTTCGAAGATCGCCGCATGCTGATGCGCGGCCATGACCTCGGCGCGGACGTTCTCGAACCAGTCGGGCCGGTCGAAGCGCATCACCGGCTCCGCCGTCTTGGCGAAGTAGAGCGGGCGCTCCCAGCCGTAGGCTTGGCCGAAATGGGCACCTGCCGCGCGATACGCTGCATCGAGCGGCAGGCGGCGCAGATCACGCGCTGTCCGCAGCTGCTTGCCGGGATAGGCGATGTCGTAATGAGTACCGAGGATCTCGGGCGCGCGCGCCATCAGATGCTCGACCCTGTCGAAGACCGGCGCAAAGCGCTTGGCATCCGCCTCGCCCAGGTCCATCGCGGTATGCCCATGCAGGATGCAATGGGCGAGGTTCATGCCCGCGCCCCCGCCCGATGCCATGCCGACCGAGTTCATTCCACAGCCGAGGAAGAGCCCGCGGGTCTCCGCCGTCTCACCCAGCATGAAGGTCCC
>JBCCLX010000034.1:0-18189 GCA_039026635.1 Pseudomonadota bacterium | reverse complement strand
TTCTGTGCAGCGAGGAAGGGGCGGCGCTGTGAGCCTGTCGCCGGTTGATGGCGCCGAGGTTGGCTCAGCGGCGGGCGATCGCCCGCTGGCCGATGCCGGCTGGCTCGATGCGCGCCGCGCCACGCAGTGGATCTGGTTCGCTGCTGTCGGCGTCGTGATCATGGCGCTCGGCTCGATCTACTCGAGCTACGTCGATCCCGAGAGCTTTGGGAAGATCCTCAAACCGCCAGACTACATGGCCTTTTGGACCGCCTCGGTCGTCCTGCTCGAGGACGGGGCGCCCATGGCCTATGACTGGCATGCGACCCATGCGATCATGCTCGAGATTCTGGGCGTTGACGATATCGGGGGCATGCTCCCCTGGGTCTATCCGCCCCATGCGCTGCCCTTCGTGGCGCCGCTGGGGCTGACGCATCCGGTCCTGGCCGGCGTGATCTGGGTGACGGTTCAGATCGCGGTCTTTCTCTGGGCGTGTTGGAAGGTGCTCCCGCACCGTCTCGCCGTGGTCGGGGCTTTCATGACCGCGCCGGTGCTGGTGACGCTCGTGACCGGTCAGGCCGGGCTCTACTGGGCCATCTGTCTGGTGCTCGCCATCGAGTATCGGCGAAGGGCACCGGTCTGGGCGGGGCTGGCGCTGGGCTTTGCGACGATGAAGCCGCATCTCTTCGTCCCGTTACCGCTCGCCTTCCTGGGCGAGGGGACGGTGAAGGCGTTGATCTGGGCGACCGTCTTTATGGCGCTGCTTGTCGTGCTTTCGATCGCGGTTGGCGGGATCGCGGTCTGGCAGGCCTTCTTCGACAAGGTCGCGCTGACGGCCGCCGTGCATACCCATGCGGAAGCCGATTACAAGCTGACGGCCAGCATGTTCTCCACGCTTCTGTCCTGGGGGATCCCGGTCTCGACGGCGGGGCTGGTGCACGGTCTTCTCGCGCTGCCCTGCTTTGTGGCGCTGATGCTCTGCTGGGGCAGCCTCGGGACGCAGCGCTTGGGGATCGGGCAGGTGCCGGAGGATATCAAGGCCGCGATGCTCTGCTTCGCGCTCTTCGCCATTGGGCCGCGGACCATGATCTATGAGATGGCGCTGCTCTATGTGGGCATCCTCTACCAGCTGCGCTTCAGCCTGAAGCACGGGTTCTATGCGGGTGAGAAAGTGCTGCTCCTGGTGCTCGCCATCGCGAATGTGCTGTCCTTCGTCAAGGTGCCGGGGGTCTTTCCCATCATGGCCTATGTGCTGGTCGTCGCCCTCTTCTTCGGCCGGGTGCTGCCCGCGCTCCGCAGGATGCCGGGCGCCGCCATGCCGGCCTGATCCTCAGGGCAGCGGCGCCAGCGCGTCGCCACCAAGGACCCAGAGCCAGAAGGTGATGCTGAGCACGCTGAAGGCCGTGGCCATGAGCACGGTTGAGGCCGCGACCGAGACCGCACGATCGTAGAGGGAGGCGAAGACATAGCCGTTCACCCCCGTGGGCATGGCCGCGATCAACACGGCCGTGCGCACGAACTCATCGCTCAACTGGAACACCTGCGCCGCCAGCAGCCATGCGATTGCCGGATGCAGGAGCGTGCTGAACGCCGTGGTCATGGCCGCCTCAGGGATGGCGGCGGTTAGGCTATAGCGCGTCAGCACGCCCCCAAGGGCGAAGAGCGCCACCGGCAGGCCCGCGCGCGCAATCAGGTCTACAGCAGCGATCACGGGCTCGGGCAGCAGGATGCCGCTGAGGTTAGCGGCGAAACCCGCCAGGATCCCAAGGGTCAGCGCGTTATGGAACATCGCATCCGCCGTGCGGCGGAGCGCGACCAGCGTCGGCGCCCCGTCGCGTCGGCTGAACTCCATGGCGAGAATGCCGATGAGGTAGCAGAAGGGCGCGTGGAAGGCGATGATCGCAAAGGCGGGTTCGAGCGAGCCCTCCCCATAGGCCCGGCTCATGATCGGCAGCCCGAGCAGGACCGAGTTCGAGAAAAGCGCGCAGAAGCCTACTGCCACTGCCTCCCCCGGCCGCCGTCCAAAGGCATGGCGCGCGGTGAGTGTGCCGGCGGCAAAAGAGATGAGGGCGGCGATATAGAAGCTGGCGAGGAGACGCGGTTCCAGCGCGCTCGATAGGTCGAGCCCATAGATCGCGCGAAAGAGCAGCACCGGGATCGCGATCCCGGTGGCGAACTTGACCAACGCGTTGACGCCGTTGTCCGGGAAGGCGCCCGTGCGCACCGCCAGATAACCCGCCCCCACGACCAAAAAGACCGGCAGGACGATGAGGAAGAGCGCGTAGATGCCGATCATGCCCCGGCCCTAATCCTGGCCTCATTGGGGGCGCCAGCCCAGGCCCGGCTCTCCCACGCCCGCCTCACGCGGGGAACTCCACCACCAGACCGTCATGGGCGGGATGGATATGGTCCGGCGTCTCGGCATCGAGGCGCGCATAGTCGAGATCCACGTGCAGATTGGTCAACCAGGCGCGCGGCGGATGGGCGCGGGCCAGCCATCCGAGTGCTGTTTCGACATTCGCATGGCTTGAATGGGGCGTGTAGCGCAGCGCATCGAGCACCCAGGTCTCGGCCCCCTCGCAGACGGCCCAGGCCTCATCCGTCATGTCCGAGATGTCTGGGAGATAGACCAAGGGCCCGATCCGAAAGCCGAGGGCTGTGACCCCGCCATGGGGCACGGCGAAGGGCTGGAAGGCGATCGCGCCGCCGGGGCCTGCGACCTCGAATGGGCCCTCGAAGCGGATCAGATCGAGGATAGGCGGGTAGGACGAGCCCTCGGGCGTTTCGAACACATAGCCGAAGCGTTGCCGCAGCGAGGCCTCGGTCTGGGCGTCGAGATAGGCCGGCAGGCGGGCGCGGCGGTTGAAGACGACCATGCGCAGATCGTCGACCCCGTGGCAGTGGTCGGCGTGATCATGGGTGAAGACCACGGCATCGAGCCGCCCAGCGCGCGCGGCAATCAGCTGTTCGCGGCAGTCGGGTCCGGCGTCCACCAGCACGATGGTGCGCCCCTCGGGCCCGATCCGTTCGACGAGCAGTGCACAGCGCCGGCGCCGGTTGCGGGGCTCGTCCGGGTCACAGGCGCCCCAATTCGGCCCCTCGGCCCCGATCCGCGGCACGCCGCCGGAGGAGCCGCAGCCGAGGATGGTGAAGCGCAACAGCGCGGTCTTGGAAGAGACGTCGGCCCCCTCGATCCTGGCGCCCCCATCGCTTGGGGCCGCCGTCACGCGGCCGCCTCCTCGCCGCTGGCGGCGGCCTTGGCGAAAAGCCGGTCGAAATTGGCCGTCGTCTGACGCGCCAGACCCGCCAGATCGGTACCCAGCGCTTCGGCCACAGCCGCGGTCGTCAGCGCGGTATAGGCGGGCTCGCAGCGTTTGCCGCGAAACGGGGGCGGGGCGAGATAGGGGCTGTCGGTCTCGACCAGCAGCCGGTCGCGCGGTGCTGCAGCAAAGATCGCGCGCAGGGCTTCGGATTTCTTGAAGGCCGCGATGCCGGACATCGAGAGGTAGAAGCCGAGCCCGAGCGCCGCTTCCGCCAGCGCGGGGCCGGAGGTGAAGCAGTGCATCACGCAGTCGAACCGCCCGGCCGCATGCTCGCGCGTCAGGATCGCCGCCATATCATCATCGGCATCGCGGGCGTGGATGATGAGCGGCAGGCCGGTCCGCCGAGCGGCCTCGATATGGATCTCCAGGCTCTCGACCTGCACGGCAGCGCTCTCGGCGGTGTAGTGATAGTCGAGCCCCGTCTCCCCGATCCCGACAAGCTTCGGATGAGCCGCCAGCGCTTCCAGCGTCTCGACCGTGACCAACGGCTCCTCAGCGGCGCGCATCGGATGGGTGCCGGCGGCGTAGAACACGCCGGCATGCGCCTCGGCGATGGCGCGCACCGTCGGCTCCGCTGCCAGCCGCGTGCAGATCGTGACCATGCGTGTGACGCCCGCTTCGGCCGCCCGGGCGACGACAGCCGCGTGCTCGCCGTCGAAATCGCCGAAGTCGAGGTGGCAATGGCTGTCGACGAGGCGGGCGCCGCCGAGGCCCGCTCCGGACAGGATCTCGGTCGCGGCCGTCATGGCATCCTCCCGCAGGCGTTGGCGTTCCGGCCCTGCGCCAGCGGGTCGGATCAGGCGAGGCCGGGCGGGCGCGCGAGGGCCGCCTCAAAGCCCAGCCACGTATCTATGACGGTCCGGGAGGGGTCAAGGGAGACCGCAGCCGCAGCGCGTCCCGCTTCGGCCATGCTGGCGGCGCCGCTGGCGAGGGTTGCGGCGCGAAGGCTGCGGGCATGGGCGAGGAGACGGGCTTCTGCCTCGATGGCGGGTTTGGGTGGGGCGCCGGCCGCCGCGCGGGCGAGGCGCGCGAGAAGGAGCGGCCCGAGCTCGAGGGCCAGCGCATAAGCGCCTTCTCCCTGACGTCCCCCCATGCCCTCCGCCAGATCAACAAGGCGGCGTCGGTCGATCTCAAAGCCATTGTTCGCCAGCGAGAGGAGGCCGCAGAGCTTGGCGTAGAGCGCCAGCCCCCCGCCTTCGGCAAGCCGCAGCGCGCCGCCCACCGACCCCCCGGCGAGCGCGGCGAGCCCGTCGGCTTCCCCTGCCGCTTCCTCGGCGCCGAGGCTTCGCAGGGCCGCGGCGAGGTCCGCAGCATTCAGGCTGGCGCAATCGAGGCGCCGCGTGCGTGAACGGATCGTGGGTAGGAGCCGCCCCGGTGCATGGGCGACCAGCAGGAAGGCCGTGCGCGGCGGCGGTTCTTCAAGGCTCTTCAGCAGCGCGTTGGCGGCCTGGACGGTCATCTCATCGGCGGCATCCACGATCACGGCCCGCCAGCCGCCGTCCGCTGCCGAGAGCCCGAGGAAACCCTTGAGCGCCCGCACGTCGTCCACGCTGATCTGGCCGCGGAGCCGGCCTGTCCGTTCGGCGATGCTGCGCCGGAGGACGGCGAGCCGTGGCTCGCCACCGGCGCGGATGCGGCGCATGACGGGGCAGTCAGGTGGTGGGGCAAGGGTGTTCGGTGCCGGTCCGCTGCCGTTCGCCGGCCCCTCGGCCAGCAGCGCCCTGGCGATGCGATAGGCCAGCGTCGCCTTGCCGATCCCGGCCGTTCCCGTGAGCAGCCAGGCGTGATGCAGGCGCCCTGCGGTCCAGGCATCGAGGAAGGCGCCTTCGGCGGTGGTCTGACCGATCAGGCTCTCCGCTTCGCGAGGGTGCGGCCATCCTGGCAGCCGGTCGGGCTCTGGCGCCTCCTCCGAGCGCCCGCTCACGAGCGCGCCTCGCGGCTGGTTCCGCCGGTGAGCTTCGGAGCAAGCACCGCCCAGAGGCGCTCTGTGACGGCTTCTGGCGTGCCCGAGGCGGAGACGATCCGGCACCGCTCGGGCTCGGCGGCTGCGATCTCGTGGAACGTCGCCTGCAGCGCGGCTTGGAACCCCGCACCCTTCCGCTCGAACCGATCCTCCCCTGAGGGTGGTCCCGCCGGCGCCGTCTCGCGCGCGGCGGCCCGGGCGCGGGCGGTTGGCGCATCGAGGTCGAGGATCAGGGTGAGATCGGGGTCGAGGCCGATCATCCTGCGGTGGAGGAGATCGACCTCCGCGCGATGGGCAGCGCCCTGATAGGCGCGGGTCGAGTCGATATAGCGGTCGCAAAGCACCACATGGCCGGCTGCGAGCGCCGGGGCGATGACATGCTCCACATGATCGCGGCGCGCAGCCGTGAAGAGGAGCGTCTCGCTCACCGGCGACCACCTGCCAGGCGCGCCGGTGACGAGCAGGGCGCGGATCGCCTCCGCTCCCGGCGCGCCACCGGGCTCCCGGGTCAGCGTGACAGGCCGGCCGAGTGCGTCGAGCCGTTCGGCGAGAGCGCGGGCTTGGGTCGACTTGCCCGTTCCATCCGGGCCCTCGAGGGTGACGAAGAGGGCGCCCGGGGCAGGCGGCGGCCAATGGGGCCCAGGATCGGCCTGCGCCCCCAGTGGCGGCCCCTCCATGGCCGATTTCGCGCCCTCTGACGGCATGCGCGCGCTCAGAGCCCCGCGAGTGCCAGGCCGCGGCGCCAGAGCAGCCGCGCCGCCGCCTCGACGCGCACCAAGAACCCGCCCGGAGCCACATCCGTGGTCGCTGCCAGATCGACGCGGCGCACGGGCAGGCCGGGCACGGCAATCTCAAGCTGTCCGACCACATCACCGGCCTGGATGGGGGCGGGCAATGGCCCGTCATAAACCGCCGTCAACTCCGTATCGTCCAGCGTGCCGATCGGCACCGTCAGGA
Source organism: Pseudomonadota bacterium (assembly GCA_039026635.1). GTDB lineage: Bacteria > Pseudomonadota > Alphaproteobacteria > Rhodobacterales > Rhodobacteraceae > Thermohalobaculum. Next base: position 11,967 of record JBCCLX010000034.1, on the reverse strand, counting down.
TCACGTCCTCGACAGGCGCGAGCGGTACCCTGTCGGTCGCGCCCACCCAGGTCTCTGCCTCCACCACGGGCTCGCCGGCCGCCTGAAGCACCTCGGTGTCGAAGGCGCGGAAGGCCCAGTTCATCAGCCGCTCTGTCTCCTGGCGCCGCTGGCCCACGCTCTCGAGCCCGGTCACGACCAGCATCACCCGACGCCCGTCCCGGATCGCGGAGGCGACGAGCCCGTAACCGGCCTCCTGCGTATGCCCCGTCTTGAGCCCGTCAGCCCCCTCAACGCGGCCGAGCATCGGATTGCGATTGCGCTGCTCGATCCCGTCCCAGGTGAAGACCTCCTCGGCGAACATCGGGTAGATGTCGGGGTGGTCCAGCACGATCCGTTCGCCCACTTCCATGAGGGCGCGCACGCTCATGACATGGTCCGGGTGCGGCCAGCCGGTGGCATTGGAGAAATGGGCGTTCTCGATGCCCAGCTCCTCCACGCGACGGTTCATGAGCGTGGCAAACGCCTCCTCCGTGCCGGCGATCGCTTCGGCCAGCGCGACGGCGGAGTCGTTACCGGATTGGACCACGACGCCGCGTAGGAGATCCTCGACCGAGACCTCTTCGCCGGCGCGGATGAACATCTTCGAGCCGCCGAGCGAGGCTGCGTATTCGGAGGTGCGGAAGGTGTCGTCGAGGCGCAAGCGCCCGTTCTCGAGCCATTCGAACACGACAAGGAGCGTCATGAGCTTTGACATCGACGCGGGCGGAAGCGGCTCGTCGGCGTTCTTCTCGAGCAGGATGGCGCCCGAGCGCATGTCCTTGACGATCGCCGCCCGCGCCGGCGTCGCCATCTCGGCGGCCCGCGCGCTCGGGGCCAGGCCCGGCGGTGCGAAGAGCGGCAGCAGAAGAAGAGGCAGCGCGATCAGCGCAAAGGGGCGGAGCCGGGTCATCATCGGTGTCCTCAAAGCCGTCATGGTGTCATAGCCCGGGCTCTGCGCGCGCCGCCAGAGCGGATCGCGATGTCTCAGCGGTCAACCGGGATCGCGTCAGAGATGCCGAGGTTGCGCAGGACGGCAAGGGCGTCGTCTCGCGCGGCGCGGGTTGCGAAGGGGCCGGCACGCACGCGGGTGGCTGTCCCGCTGCTGAGCGTCACGTCGGAGGTGCTGGCGGCATGGCCCGCCTGCGCCAGCGTCTGGACCACACGCGCCGCATTGCTGGGCACGCTGAAGACGCCGGCGGCGAGATAGCGACGTCTCAGCGCTTCGGCCGGCGTCTCGGGTGATGTCTCGACCACGGCCGGCTGGGGCGTCGGGGCACTCGGCTCCTCCGCGACCGCAGGCTCTAGGGCGGGTTCGAGCGGGGGTTCAGGCGCGGGTTCAGGCGCAGGAGCCGAAGCGCGTTCCGCAGCCGTCTCCTGAACGGTTTCAGGGACTTGTTCGGGGGGCGCTTCGGGCGCCGCGGCGGGCAGGGTCTCGGAGGGCTCTGCCTCGGTCAGCCCTGCCTCGCCGGACGATGTCGCAGGCGTTGACGTCTCAGCTGACACTCCGCCCACTGGCGCGGTTTCCGCCGCCGGCTCGGGCGCTGCTGCGACTTCGGCGAGGGCGATGTCTTCTGCGCTCTCGGGCGTCTCCACTCCAGGCTCAGCCGTCTCCTGGGGTGCCGAAGCCTCGGCGATCGGCGGTAGGGGGTCCTGTGCTTCGCTCTCGCTTGCGTCCTCCGGGGAGGCCGGTGTCTCGACGTCGGCTGTGGCGATCGCATCGCTGGCCTCGGCGCTCGCGATCACATCGCGGATCTCCGCGCTGTCGAAGCGCTCGATCGTCTCGGCATCATCGCCCAGGCCCTCATCGGTGATCGCGAGGGCTGCAAGCTCCACATCGCCCTCCTGCGGGGTGCGGTCGACGACGACGGTCGGGAAATCGATGGCCACGATGACGAGCTCGATGTCGCGAAAGGTCGGAAACCCAAGGGCCCGGGCGGCTTCGGCGCTGATCAGCGGGGTCGCTTGGCCGGCGCGGGGGACGAGAGCACCATCGACGGCCCGTCCTCCCTCGGGCCAGATGAAGCGCGCGCGATGGGCGCGGGTTGCCTTGGGGTGTGCGACCCAGATCCCCGCGAGCGTTGCGCGCCCCTCCCAGCGGAACGGCCCGCGGGCTTCGAAGAGATCCGGGCGCGGCTCGAGCCGGGGGAAGATCTGGCCGTCGAACCGCCTGGCATAGAGCGCCGGTTCGACCAGCGGGGGGCCCACGAAGCTTGCGGGCAGGGCGGCCGTTCCGGGCAGCGCATTGCGTGGCGCGACAGCGCTCGCCCCGTCGGCGCCGATGATGGCGCTGTCGGCAGGGGCGCGCGTCGTGCCGGCGCCGGACCCGACCTGACAGCCCGACAGAAGCGCGAGCGCCGCGCAGAGGGCGCAGGCACGGCCGGTCGCGCCGAGCGCTGGAGAGGATAAAAGGAGCGTCGGTCTGGGCATCGATCACGGCATCGCTGCGACGAGTGCCGCCACTCTAGGCTGCCTTGGGCGACGACGGAAGGAGGGTCGCGAGAAGAGGGGACAACCGCGTCCTGGCCGAAGGACAGGGCACAAGAAGGGTGGCGGCGGCCGGGGCGTTCCTGCCCTGGGTGGCGTTGACAGCCTTGCCCGCCTGCCGGCATGAGGCTGCAGGACGGGAGTTGGCAGAGCGGTCGAATGCAGTGGTCTTGAAAACCACCGAGCCTGCAAGGGCTCCGTGGGTTCGAATCCCACACTCCCGGCCATATTGAGCGCCGTCAGACCCGGGTCCCGAGCGGCGCCACAGTCCCAGCTACGCGCCTTCCTGGCCGTCGCCAATGGGCGAGGACCCGGTGCCGGTGCTGGTGACGGTGCTTTCGACGGGGCTGGTGACGCGTCCACCGGCGGCAGCCGCATCCTCGCGATCATGGGTGACGAGCAGCGCCGGCAGACCGGCTCTGCGGATCTGCCCGAAGACGAACAGGCGCAGTTGGGCACGCAGGCCTGTGTCGAGCTTGGAGAAGGGCTCGTCGAGCAGCAGCGCCCGCGGTTCGGCGAGCAGCGCGCGCATCAGCGCCACCCGGCTGCGCTGGCCGCCCGAGAGCGTGGCCGGATCGCGATCGCCGAGCCCCTCGAGCCCCGCAGCCGTCAGCGCCGCCTGCACCCGAGCGCTGCGGGCCGCGCGGCCCTTGATCTCGGAGCTGAGCCCGAAGGCGAGATTGGCGCCCACCGAGAGATGTGGAAACAGCACATCGTCCTGCATCATCAGGCCGATCCCGCGCCGATGCGTGGGCACCGCCGTCACGTCGATACCGTCGAGCCTGATGCGCCCCTGCATCGAGAAAGCGGGTGCCAGCGTGCCGGTGACGGCGGCGAGCAGTGTGGATTTGCCGGAGCCTGAGGGGCCCATCACGGTCAGGATCTCACCCGGCCCGACGCGATCATCGATTGCGACGACAGGCGTGCCATCACCTCTACGTAGCCGTACGACCAAGCCCTCGAAGGCGAGCCCTCGGGGGAGCTGGCGCTCCTGAGGATCGCGGGGGTGGGATGACGGTGGGTCGGTGCCGGTCATGCGGGATCTCATTGCGGCTTGCGTTGGTGCGCGCAAGGCGCGGCTGCGGCGTCGAGGGTACGATGGCGGGGTGCGATGGCGGAGTGCGATCTTGGGCGGGTTCGGCTCAGCGGGCCGCCGTCATACCCCGCCGGCGACGCCAGACGAGGGCGGGGATCGCGAGGGCGAGGGCGAAGGCGGGCAGCGGTGCGGCCGCTTGGGCGAGCGCATAGACGCCGATCAACCGTCGATCACCGCCCGCCGAGAGCGCGACGGCCTCTGTCGTGAGCGTCGCCACACGGCCCGCCCCGATCAGCAGCGTGGGTAGGTATTGGCCGACCGAGACCGCGAAGCCGACGGCGAAGGCCGTGAGCAGCGGTGCCAGCATCATCGGCAGGCGCACGGCGACGAAGATCCGGGCGGGGCTCGCACCAAGGCATTGTGCGGCAAGCCCCTGCCGCCGGTCCCAGGCGCGCCAGGGGCCGGAGAGCGAGAGAAAGACGTAAGGCAACACGAAGACGAGATGCGCGGCTGTGACCGCAACGGCGCCCGGCGGCACGCCGGCGGCACTGGCGCTGATCTGCAGGCCGAAGAGAAAGCCGGTCTGGGGGACGAGAAGCGGGGTGTAGAGCAGCCAGAGGCTGCGGCTCGTCGGGCGCCGGCCATGGCGGTGCTCGGTCTCAAGACAGGCGGCAGCGAGGAGCGTGGCGAGGGCGGCGGCGGTGGCTGCGATCGTGAAGGTGGCAAGCGCCGGCTCCATTAGGCTGGGGCCGTGGCGGTCCCAACTGCGCAGAGTCAGGCTCGCGGGGAGGGTGTCGGGGAACCGCCAGAAGCCTGCGACAGACCATACCGCCAGCCCCGCGAGGCCGAGGATGACGGCGAGGGCTGAGAGGGTGGCGAGGAGTGCCGCGGCGCCTCGCAGAAGGCCGTCTGCTGGAAAGCGTCGGCCGCTTGCGGCAAGGCGGCGGCCGAGGGCGGCAGTCAACCTCTCGCCCAAGTGCCAGAGCGCGAGGGCGGCGACGACGAGCAGGATTTGCAGAACGGCGCCTGCGGCCGCGCGAAAGCGCAGGGCGAGGTCCGGGTCGTTCATCCAGTCGACGAGCGCGACGGAGAGCGGGGGCGGGGTCGTCGGGCCGAGGATCATGGCGACTTCGACGGTGGACATAGAATAGGCGAGCACCGCGTAGACCGGCAGGCGGATCTGGGCATAGACCGTGGGCGCCACGCCGTAGAACCAGGCGGCGAGGGGGCCGTAGCCGAGGGCGAGCCCTGCAAGACGGCGCTGGCGCGGATCGGCCTGGGCCAAGGCCGAGAGTGTCATGAGCAGGAGAAACGGCACCTCCTTGACCGTGAGCCCGATGATCAGGGCAAGGCCGGCAGGGTCATGGGCGGTGAGGATGTCTGGCGGGCGCTCGAACCCCGTCGCCCAGGGGCTGACGGCGCGCAGGATCCAGCCGGAGGGGGCGATCAGGAAGGCGAGCCCGAAAGCGGCGGCCGCATGGGGCACCGAGAGCAGCGGTGAGAGAGCTCGGGAGAGGAGCGTGAAGGCGCGGGTGCCTTGGAGCGCGGCGACGGTGGCGAAGGTCAGCGCGAGGCTGAGGAGTGTGGCGGCAAGACCAGTGCTTAGCGAGAGCCTGACGGAGGTCCAGATACCGGGGGTGGCGAAGAGGTCCCGGAAAGGGCCGACGCCCAGCTGCTCCCCGCCGAGCGCCGGCAGCCAGCCAAAGGCGGGCCCGAGCGTCCCTGCAAACCCGGCCGAGACGGGCCCGAGCATCACGAGGAGTGTGAGCGCCGGCGCGAGTGTGAGACCCGCGTGCAGACGGCCGCCGACCCCTGTGATGGGCGGTCGGGCGGCTGTGCTGTGGCCGAGATCAGGATCTCTGAGCATCAGCGGGGATTTGAGCGGGCGATCGCTTGGCCCCCGGCGCCGCCGCTCGCCACGACAGTGGCCGCGATCTTGGCCGTGGGCTGGGCTGCGTGCTCATCGGCGTCCGGGGCCCCGTCCTCCCAGGCAACTTGCCTTTGCCCCGCGCGGCTCGTCTGCGCCCACCCACCCCGGACGGGGCCCCGGACGCTGAGTACGGGACGCTGCGCACCGGAGGCAGGGTCTCGGGTGCTGGGCCCGCGCCCGACGCGGAGCCTCGATGCAGGAGCTCAGACGCTGGCGCCGAGAGGCGGGACGAGGGGCGGGCGCCCTGCCTTGCCCGCTTTGGGCCTCTGTGGGAGACTGGAGGGGACCTCGGTGCTTTGCTGGGGCTTTGGTTCAGATGCGTTGGCGCCTTCTGGGGGGCGCTTGCTCCCGTCTGCCTCTTGGTGGGTGTATCGGGGATGACCGAAGCGGCGCGCAGCGGGCGCGCCCATGGCGCTGCCCTCGGCTGCGGCTCGGGATGGAAGGGGTGCACGGATTACTGGCCGACACCGTAGCGCTCGGTCCAATCCTGCTCGATCTGGACCATCCAGCTGGGGTGCGGCTCGGGCAGGACCGGGACCAGCGCCTCCGGGGGCAGGGTCGCGATCCCGAGGTCGAGGGCGGCGAAGCGCGCGCGCTCAGGCGCTGGCAAAGCGGCCACATCGAGGACCGTGAAGTTGCCCCAGTAGAGCGGGTCCTGTTTGCGGGCCTGGGCTTCGGGCGAGAGCAGGAAGTCCGCCAGCACCATGGCGCCGGCCTTGGCCGAGGCGTTGAAGGGGATGGCAACAAAGCTCGTGTTGCCGATGGTGCCGCCGTCCAGGACATAGGTGCGCACCGTCTCGGGCAGTTCGAAATTTGCGATGGCCGAGGAGGCTTCGGAGGGGTTGAAACTGAAGGCGATCTCGATCTCGCCATCGGCCAGCAGCTGGCGCAGCCGCGCGCCGTTCTGCGGATAGGCCCGACCCGCGCGCCAGAGATTGGGCGTCAGCGCGTCGAGATAGGTCCAGAGCGGTGCCACAGCAGCCTCATAGGCGGCCTCATCCACCGGGCTCGCCAGGAGCGAGGGATCCGCCATCAGCCCATAGAGCGCCTGCTTCAGCAAGGTCGTGCCGAGGAAATCGGGGGGTTCGGGATAGGCGAAGCGGCCAGGGTTTTGGGCGGCCCAGTCGGCAAGCGCCGCGATGGAACGGGGCGGCTCGGGGGTGATGGCCGTGTCGTGGTAGAAGACGATCTGCGCCATGCCCCAGGGGGCTTCGAGGCCATCGGTGGGCACCGTGAAGTCCGAGACGGTGGTCGGTTTGCCCGTCACATCCACATAGGCGAAGGCGGGGATGTCCTCGGCCCAGGGGCCGAAGAGGAGATCGGCCTCCTTCATCGCTGCGAAATTCTCGCCGTTGATCCAGATGAGGTCGACCGCGCCGCCCTCAAGCGTGCCCGCGGTCTTTTCAGCAAGGACGCGGGAGACGGCTTCGGCGGTGTCGGAGAGCTTGACGTGCACGACCTCGACGCCGAAGCGATCCGCGGCTTCCTGGCCCGCCCAATCGATATAGGCGTTGATGCGTTGGTCCCCGCCCCAGGCGTGCCAGTAGACGGTCTGCCCACGGGCCTCCTCCAGCACCGCCGGCCAATCGGTCGGGTCAGGCTCCGCTGAGGCCGGCGCCGCGATGGCGAGGGTGAGGGCGGTGAGCAGCGCAGTCGGTCGGAACATGGGGGATCTCGCGGTAGGGTGGGTTTCAACCCACCGTGCTTGGTGTCGTGAGGAGAACGGTGGGGTGGAACCCCACCCTACTCGGCGGCCTCGCGTGTGCCGCGGCGGCTTTCGCGGATCTCTTCGAGGATCGGGGCCAGGACCTTCTCGTGGAAGCGGTCGCAGCCGATGCAGAGATTGCGGTAGGGCTGGCCGTCTGGGCGGGTGGTCCGGCTTTCCTCGAGAAAGCGTGCGACGTCCCACCCATGGGCGAGACCCATGCGCTCGGGATGACCCATGGCGATGGCCTCGAGTGCGGGATGGCCCTGGAGCGAGGCGATGATGGCCTCGAGCGGCTCTTCGGTGAGGTTGCCGAGGGGCGCCTTGGTCTTGAGGCAGCAGGGGAAGACGTCTCCATTGGGGTCGATCGAGACCTCCGAGCCCGAGAAACCCCAGTTGAGGAAGTTGAGCCCGCCCGACCAGGCATTGCAGAAATTGTCGGTGATCTCGGCGCGGCTGAGCGAGTTCTCCCAGGCACGCCCGCGGGGCCAGATCTTGCCGATCCAGGCGTCCTCGGTGGCGCCGAAGAAGCTGTAGACGGGTTGCTCGGCGCTGTTGGACGACGGCCCTTGCCAGTCGCGCGTCTCGGTGGGCAGGGCGCTGTCGCGCATGCCCGCTGCCTCGAACATGGCGCGAAGCTTTTCCTGGAGTGGCACGCGCTTGTCACCCTCCATCCCCACATGAAAATCATCCATGCCGGCGCAGGAGATCATCCACACGCCGCGGGCGAGCAGATCCTCGACGATCTCGGGGGTGACCAGATCGCCTGTGGTCTGGACTATGACGCGCACGGGCAGCCCCTCGGCCGCCTGTTCGGCATATTTCGCTTGGATCGCTTCGAGCGCGGGGTAGAGGACGCGGGTGCGCGTGGGTTTCACCAAGACCTCGCCGCCGGCGAGAATGATGCGCCCGGCGCGTTCCTCGTAGCCCTCGGGCCCTTCGTTCGCGCTTGTCAGATCGCGGTAGGTGTGCCGGTCCGGCATGTTGGCGATCACGCGCGGAAAGGCGGCTTCTGCCTCGCTCACCACACCGTCGAGGGCATCCCGGACGTAAGGCCGAAAGCGTAACTCGTAGCAGTGCTTGCACTTGCGGTGGCAGGCCCAGCAGAGGACGTAGTAGAGGCTTTCCATCGGGTCTCTTCGTTGCTCGCGCAGCTATGCTTGCAGGAAGACGGTTGCGCGACAATGGCTTGGTTGCCACTCAATTGATGGTGAAGGCAGTTCTTGCGCGCTCTGGGGCGTGCCGGCATCGGTTAGGACAGCGGGTCAGAACGGGTGATTTCCGCAGGACCCGTGGCCGCCATCTTGGTCGCGCCTTTCACTGTGGTCGGCATTGCGCGGTCATCGGTGGGTTCTGTCTCAGACGTCGCATCCTGCTGTTGGGGCTCACCGAGCATGCGGAACTCGATCTGCGCGTTGATCTCGCCCCCGAGGAGGATGATCAGGGCCGAGAGGTAGAGCCACATCAGCAAGCCCACGATGGCGCCGAGCGAGCCGTAGGTGGCGTTGTAGCCTGCAAAGTTGCGCACGTAGTAGGAGAAGCCGGCCGATCCGGCGAGCCACAGCGCGATGGCGAGGACGGCGCCGACGGAGATCCAGGAGAAGCTGCGCCGCCGCTCGGCCGGGCCGAAGTGGTAGAGAAGCCCGATCCCGAACAGCACGGCGCCGAGCACGATGGGCCAGCGACCGAGCCGCAGAAGGAGGTCGGTTACCCCCTGGACGGGAAAGGCGGCGAGAAGGCTGGGCAGGATAACCACGGCGCCGAGGGCTAGGATCGCCACCACGACAAGCGCGAGGGTGAGGCCGTAGGCAAGCGCCAATCCTGTGACGACCCCCCGCCTCTGGCGCACCTTGAAGACGATGTTGAGCCCGCGGATCAGCGCGCTCACGCCGTTTTTCGCGGTCCAGAGCGTTAGTGCGAGAGTGAGGATCGAGGCATAGCCGAGGGCGCTGCGCCCCGCCGAGACGATGCTCTCGATCTCACTGTTGAGGATCGCGACGGCGCCGGGAGGCGCCCAGTCGGCGGCGGCTTCCAGATGAGACTCGATCGTCGCCGGGTCCGAGAGGAAGCCGTAGAGCGCCACCAGCGCCGCAATCATGGGGAAGATCGCGAGAAAGCCATAAAAGGCAACACCGGCTGCAATCAGCGAGATCTCGTTCTGCCCGAAAGAGCGACCCGTCCCGATCGCGACCGACAGCCAATCACGCCAGCCGAAGCTGCGCGGCCCGTCCGGCTTGAGCGGCAGCAAGAGGGTCCCGAGGAGCGGCAGGGTTTCGCTGTGGTGTCCTGCGGGGCCGGGGTCGGTGGGCTGAACGGTCTCGGACACGGCGGTCGCAGGCTCCGGCAGGGGACGTAGGCGGAAGATGGTAGGCGGGTGGCTCTGCTGCGTCACCTATCGCGTCACGCCCGCCGCGCTCAGCACTAGCCGATCAGGCTGCGGGGCGGGCTTGGCGGGTCGAGTTGGGTCGAGCGGGGATAGGTGCGCACGCGCGGCACCCCGCCCTCGCGCAGGAGCCGCTGCATCCGGGTCCAGTAGTCGACGGTCAACAGCTCGCCATGGGCCTCGCGGAAGAGGCGGCGCAGATCGCGCGTCGGCAATCGCAGATGGGCCTCAAGCTCCTCGGGCAGGAAGACCGGGCCCTCTTCGAAGAACCAGTCCGGGATATCCTCTTCGCCCGCCTCGCGGTCGAGGTTTGTGCGCACCTTCACCTCGGTCAGCCGCTCGACGGCATCATAGTCGAAGAGATGCACGAAGCGCAGCGAGTTGACCCCATAGTTGCGGCCATCGAGATCGCGATTGAAGACGTTGGAGGCCGCGTTGTTGCGGATGCATTGGCCGAGCCGGATCGTCACGGCCTCCGCCTCCTCCGGCGTGCAGGCGTCGAGATAGAGGGGCACGGGGGTCAACCGGCGTTGGGCGATCAGATGGCGGAAAAAGACATCGTCACGATGAAGCGAGACCGAGCTTTCGGCGGCAGACAGCATCTCGTCCAGCAGCGCGGGGTCGAACATCGCCCTCGGCAGCGAGAGGTTCGAGTAGATGATGTTATCCAGCATGCTGCCTGAGCGGTTGATCTCATGCACAGCACGATACTTCGCGAGCACCGAGGCGGGGCCGTCGTAGCGCTCCCATTTGTAGTTTTCCGTGGGCGTGTCGCGGATCACTTTCAGCACATAGACGAGCCCGGGCGCCGTGAAGCCGATCGCCACCGAACCACGGGGTCCCGGCGCGAAATCGAGGGCGCCGCCGCCGGCCTCCAGGCTGTCCCCGATCTGCTCCATCACCGCGAGCTTGCCGACATGATTATAGCCGATGGTCGAATAGTGCATGCCGTGCGGGCGCGCGGGCATCAGGCGGTGCAGGAAGTCGACGAGCTCGTGGTAGCCTGTCAGCGTCACGTGGAAGTTTGCCAGCGTCGATGAAAAGACATGGCGCAGCGTCGTCTCCCGCGTCAGGACCGCGTCGACATAGACCCCGTCGGCCCCATGCAGGAAGGCGAGGGCAAAGGGGTGGCGCGTCGTGTCCGGCCCCTCACGGCCCGCCTGTCCGATCTCGCCCACGAGATAGGCGCCGCGATTGCGGTAGAAGCCTGCCTCAACCATGTCGATCCAGGCCACCGGCTGCGCTTCCGTGTCGAGCGCTGCGTTCAGGCGCGCTGCCACACGGGCGGCATCATCGGCCCGGTCGCGCCAGGCGACATCGAGATCGGGCAGGGCGAAGACGGTCTCGATCATCTCGGGCGTGAAGGCGCCGCCAACCTCGACACGGCGCAGGAAATCCGGGCGCAGGGGCGCTTCGGCGCGGATGCGGTGATAATCGACGGGTGTCCAGCTGTCTTCATAGACCCGCCGGCGGATGGTGGCGAGATAGGCGAGGGCAAGCTCGGCCTCATAGCGCCGTCCGAGAAGACTGCGAAAGCGTTCCTCGACGGTGTTCCAGAACCCGCCCTTGCGCTCATGAGCGCGCAGCGCGAGCTCCAGCACTGGCGCACCGCGCTCGATGGATTGGGAGAAGATGCGAATGCGGTCATGGCTGAGGCTCAGCGCCCGGGGCCAGTCCCGCTTCTCGAAGGCCTGTTTTGCGAGCCAGGGGATGCGGCGGGAGAGCGCGAAATAGTCGTCGAACATCGCCAGGGCGAGCCGGGCCATGGCATGGGCCTTCTCGCGATCGTCAGTGGTGCTTTCCACCTCCGTGAGGCCGGCGGCGGCGATGGCGGCGGTATTGAGCGTGTCGACGAGGCTGCGTGGCAAGGGGCCGGAGCCGAAAGCGGTGGCCTCTGCCAGGCTGTCATCGGTGAGGCCGCGGTCCGAGATCTCTCTGTCCTGCATGACCCCTCCCCGATGCGACCCCAGCGCGAGCCCAGTGCGACCCCAGCGCGGGCCCTGCGTGGCGACCCTGCGCGGTATTGTGCCCGCCGCGGGGCCGGGAGCAAGGAGGCTTGGTCAAGAACGGCAAAGACGCGCCGGTCACGGGGAGCGTTCTGGTGGCCCGGTCAAGCGCTGGAGCGTGGATCGGGATCGGGCTCTGGCAGGACGGGCGCAGGCAGGCCGACGAACAGCGGGCGGCTCGCCCCCTCGACATCCACGCCCTGGCGCTCGAGCGCGCCGAGCAGCGCCTCAGCCCGTTCCGCCCGGGCCCAGTTGCGTGCGTTCTCCCGCAGCGTGTTCATCAAGGTGCGTTCGAGCATGGCGATCCGCGCCTCAGCCCGCTGCAGCGCCCCGGCCATATCGGGGTCGTGCTCCGGCTCTGCCGCCTGGCGGCGTGCGGGCCTCCGGTCCGGGTCGAAGGGA
>JBCCLX010000033.1:0-18237 GCA_039026635.1 Pseudomonadota bacterium | reverse complement strand
TCGCGGCGACCATCGGCGGTGCGATCTCGATGCTGGCCAATTTCGCCTTCTTCTTCGGCGGCAACAACGATCGCAATCCGCTCGGCTGGGTGGGCGTCCTGGTCGCGGCCATCGCGGCACCGATTGCGGCCACCGTCGTGCAGTCCATGATCAGCCGGACGCGCGAGTATGTGGCGGATCGGGAAGGCGGGGCGATCTGTGGCAACCCGCTCTGGCTCGCCTCGGCGCTCGCCAAGATCGCGGGGGGGCGTCGCGCCGAGATGGCGAGTGCGGAGCGCAACCCAGCAACGGCGCATATGTTCATCGTCAATCCGCTGACGCATCGTGGGATCGACAACCTGTTCTCCACCCATCCCAAACCGCAGAACCGGATCGACGCGCTGCAGGCGCAGGCGCGCGAGATGGGGATCACGGGCACGAGCCAGCGCGCTGCGCCTGTGAGTGCCTCCGCGACCACGGCCGCCGGTAGCGCTGGCGGAGCCGCCGCGGCGTCTGTGTCGCGCCAGCGCTCTCGCATCCCGCGCACGCGTCCGCGCTCGGGCCCCTGGGCCTGATCGTTGAGCGCTGACGACGGAGCGGGCCCGGGCAACGGCAGGGGCGGCGGCGCACGAAAGGCGCGCGCCCCTCGCCCTGCTGCCGGGACACGCCGCAAATCGGCACCACCGCGCGAGCCTGCCGGGCTCGCAACGCGCCGCGCCGCGCTCGGCCTCATCGCCGATGTGCTGGATCGCGGTCATATGCTCGAGGACGGCAAGCTTGGCGCGCTGCCCCCGGCCGGCCGGGCTGAGGCGCTCGGCATGGCGGATATGACGCTGCGCCGCCTCGGCGAGATCGATGCGGTCCTAGCCACCCTCGTCGATCGCGTGCCTGCACCGCCTGCACAGCATATCCTGCGCCTGATGGCCGGGGAGATCCTGCACGCTGGCACCCCGCCCCATGCTGCCGTGGACAGTGCCGTGCATCTTGCCCGCGCAACGCAGCGCACGGCGCGCCTGGCCGGACTGGTCAACGCCGTCGGCCGTCGTCTGGCCGAGAAACCGCAGGCGCGAAAGCACATCCAGAACGTGCCGCACTGGCTCTTCGAGCGGCTTAGGGCGGACTGGGGTCCGGAGACGGCGGATGCCATTGCAAAGGCCTGTCGCACGGCCCCGTCCCATGATCTGACGATCCGGAACCCGGCTGATGCGGAGGCGCTTGCGGCCGAGACCGGCGGGATGCTGCTGCCCTCGGGAACCCTGCGCCTGCCCGGCCGCCCGCAGATCTCCGCCCTACCCGGCTTCGAGGCCGGCGCCTGGTGGGTGCAGGATTTGGCGGCGGCGCTGCCGGCACGGCTCCTCGAAGGCACACCCGGCGGGCTCGCGGGCCGACGCGTGCTCGATCTCTGCGCTGCCCCAGGGGGCAAGACGCTGCAGCTTTCGGCGATGGGGGCAGAGGTCACAGCGCTCGATGCGAGCGAACGACGGATGGCGCGCCTTGCCGAGAACCTCGCGCGCACGGGCCTTAAGGCCGAAACCCTGGTGACCGACGCGCGCGCCTGGCGGCCCGAGGCGCTCTTCGATGCGATCCTCTTCGACGCGCCCTGCAGCGCCTCGGGCACCATGCGCCGCCATCCGGATCTCGCTTGGCGGTTGGACACGGAGATCGGACCGGTCCTTGCCCTGCAGGAGAGCCTGCTGTCGCGGGCCTGGGGTTGGCTCGCCCCTGGCGGGCGGCTCCTCTACGCGACCTGCTCGGTGTTCAAGGCCGAGGGGGAGGATCAGGCGACGGCCTTCGAGGCGGCCATGCCCTCCGCCGCCCCGATCCGCTTCGACCCCGAAGACCCGGCGCTGCCGCCCGGGGCGGTCACGCCAGACGGCGCGCTCCGCACACTGCCCTCCATGCTGCCCGAGATCGGCGGGCTTGACGGCTTCTTCGCCCGGGCCTGGCGCAAGACGGCCTAGATCCACGGCGCCGCGCCGATGTGCTTCGTTGCGACGCGAGCATGGCGATGCTGCAATAGCGAGCCTATGCTGCACGGCCGGATGACGGCCGGCCGGCCGAGATCACGGACGACAACGAGAACACGGAAACACGAGGACACGGGGGGCTGCGTGGGCGTGGTAGGGAGCGAGGGGTCTGGCAGCGAGACATCGGGCGCCGGCATTATGCCCGTGCGCCGTGCGCTCCTGTCGGTGTCGGATAAGAACGGGCTCGAGGCCCTGGCCAGGCGGCTTTCGGCCGCCGGTGTCGAGCTGATCTCCACTGGTGGGACGGCGCGGCTCCTGCGCGAGGCGGGGCTTGGCGTGCGCGATGTGGCCGAGGTCACCCAGTTCCCCGAGATGATGGACGGGCGCGTCAAGACCCTGCACCCTATGATCCATGGCGGCATTCTGGCCGATCGCACGAAGGCCGAGCATTGCGCGGCGCTGGAGGACCACGGCATCGCGGCGATCGACCTGGTGATCGTCAATCTCTATCCCTTCGAGGCGACGGTGGCGCGGGGCGCAGGCTATGCCGAGGCGGTGGAGAACATCGATATCGGCGGCCCGGCGCTGCTCCGCGCGGCGGCCAAGAACCACGCCTCCGTCACGGTGCTGACCGATACTCAAGACTATGAGACGGTGGCCGCTGAGATCGAGGCGACGGGCGGGACGACCGAGGTCACGCGCCGCCGGCTTGCGGCCATCGCCTATGCGCGCACGGCCGCCTATGACGCGGCGGTCTCGAATTGGTTCTCCGGCGTCCTCGCCGATCCCGCACCGCGCCGCCGCGTCGTGGCCGGCCAGCTTCTCCAACCCCTGCGCTATGGTGAGAACCCGCATCAGAACGCGGCGTTTTACTCGGACCACACCGCGCGCGCCGGCGTGGCGACGGCGGTGCAGCTGCAGGGCAAGGCGCTCAGCTACAACAATATCAATGACACGGACGCCGCCTTCGAATTGGTCGCCGATCTCGGCGCGGACGAGCCGGCCTGTGCGATCATCAAGCATGCCAATCCTTGTGGGGTCGCCCGGGCGGGAAGCCTCGCCGAGGCCTACCGCATGGCCCATGAGTGCGACCGCGTCTCGGCCTTCGGCGGGGTCGTGGCGCTCAACCGGCCCCTCGATGCCGCCGCTGCCGAAGCGATCACCCGCATCTTTACGGAAGTCGTCATCGCGCCCGGGGCCGATACTGCGGCGCGGACGGTTTTCGCCGCCAAGCCCAACCTGCGCCTCCTGCTGACCGATGGGATGCCTGATCCCGCGCGCCCGCGGCTGAACATCCGCCAGGTCGCGGGCGGTTTCCTGGCGCAGGATGCGGACACCCCCGGCAGTGTGATGGAGGGACTGCGCGTCGTCACCGCGCGGGCGCCCAATGCGCAGGAGATTGCCGATCTGCTCTTCGCCTGGACGGTCGCGCGCCATGTGAAGTCCAATGCGATCGTCTATGCGCGGGAGGGCGCCACCGTGGGCATCGGGGCGGGCCAAATGAGCCGCGTCGACAGCACGCGCATCGCGGCGCGCAAATCAGCCGAGATGGCCGAGGCGCTGGAGCTGGCTGAGCCCACGACCAAGGGCGCTGTGGTGGCGTCGGACGCCTTCTTCCCCTTTGCCGACGGCCTTATCGCCGCTGCGGAGGCGGGGGCGACGGCCGTGATCCAGCCCGGTGGCTCGGTGCGCGACAGCGAGGTGATCGAAAGCGCCAACGCCCGCGGTCTCGCCATGGTCTTCACGGGCCGCCGCCATTTCCGCCACTGACAGCGTCAGAACCGGCGAAGCCAGGCACGGCCGAGGACGGCGGCGGTCAGTAGGCTAACGGCGATGCTCATCGCCAGAAACAACAGATCCACCGCGAGCCCGATCGGATTGAGATGGCCCGCCTCGACCGAGAGGGCGCGATCGGGAAGTCCCGTCGCCAAGAGCATCTCTTCGACAGCATAGAAGCCCAGTTCGGCGACCACAGGGCCCGTCAGCATCAGCATGAAGACCGGTCGGAAGTGCTGGCGCCCGCGCTCGAGTGCGGCTTCCGGATCCCCCGTCCCCCCGCCAGCGAGATCCGCGAGCATCGTGCCGAAGAGCGCGAAGGTGCCGGCATGAACGCCCAGCCCCGCCACGATCCCCGCCACGAGCGCACCGCCCGGTCCGAGCGCTGGCATCAAGAGCCCGCCGATCATCAGAAGCGTCAGGATCCCCGGACAGCTGAGGATCACCGCGCGGATCATAAAAGCCCAGGGCAGCGTGCCCTCCGCCGTGAAGATCGCTGGCAGCCCGCGCACGGCGCCGTTGGACAGGAGCGCGCGCAGGCCTGCGTGCACCACAAGGGCATCGAGCACGAAATGCATCAAAATCCGCGGCGCCGCGCCGACAAGTACGGTCAGGAGCCCGTCGATCATGATGAAGGCAAGCAGCGCCCAGGCAATCACCTCGGCATTGAGGGCGGCGATGCTTGCCGCGAGCGCCAGGCTGTCCCGCGCCTTGCCGCCCCCTGCGTCATGCATGCTCAACCCGCCCTGTCCTGCCGTTTGCAGGAGACCGGTCCTGCGGTCGGACTGTCGGGGCGGGTGTCCGTCTCTGTCAAGCAGTGTGGCGGAGGGTCAGCCGGCGGCCGAGGCGGTATCGCTGCGCGCATCTGCCCGCGCCCCCTCCCAGGCGAGCATCGCGCGTTTGACGCCAAGACCCCAGTGGTAGCCGCCGAGTTGACCGTCGCGCCGCAGCGCGCGGTGGCAGGGGATCAGCCAAGAGATCGGGTTGCGGCCCACGGCTGAACCGACAGCGCGCACCGCCGCCGGGCTTCCGATGACCCGAGCGATCTCGGAGTAGGTCGTGACCTGACCGGAGGGGATCGCGAGCAGCGCCTCCCAGACTTTGATCTGAAACGGCGTGCCATGAAGTTGTAGGCGCAGGGGCGTTGCGCTCCGACCCGAAAGCCCCTCCACGATCGATGCCGCATGCGGGGCGATCGCCGCAGGATCGCGCGTGTAGCTGGCATCCGGCCAGCGCGAGCGCATATCCGCCATGGTCGCGGCCTGTCCCATCTCCTCGGCAAAGGCGAGACCGGCCAACCCCCGAGGCGTGGCCATCGCAAGCGCTTCGCCGAAGGGGGTCGCGATCCAGTCCCAGGCGATCTCGAGCCCTTTGCCCCGGGCGGAATACTCACCCGGCGTCATGGCTTCCCAGCGCAGAAACAGGTCGTGAAGTCGGGAGGGGCCGGAAAGGCCCACTTCATGCGCGGTGTCGAGCAGGGTGAAGCGGTCAGCCAGCAAGTGGCGGGCGTGCTCCAGTGTCAGATACTGAAGATAGCGCTTGGGGCTCACGCCCACCCAGGCAGAGAATGCGCGCTGGAAATGAGCCGGGCTGTAGCCCATAGCCGCGGCCAGATCATCGAGGCTCGGTTGCTCGGCGCGGTGGGCGTCGATCCAGGCGATGGCCTCGGCCATGATCGCGAATTGCGTGGGATCGACGGTGGCGTTGCCAGCAGCGGCGTCTTCTGGGATCGGCCCGGCGGCTGGGGTATCGGCGGTCAGGACGGTCATGATGCTCTCCTCTTCGAGCACCCTTGTCGTCCATTTCAGGCACCCGTGCGACCCGGATCCTGCGGGATGTCCCGCCCCCGTGAGGGCGGGACACCGGCACGTTTAGGCCGCGCGCGCCTTGCCGCGCGGCTCGTCCATCAGGCCCTTCACAATGGCGAAACAGCCCAGCAGGAGCACAACCGTGAACGGCAGCCCGGTGCTCACGGCCATCGCTTGCAGCGCGCCAAGGCCACCGCCCAGAAGCAGAGCGATCGCCACCAGCCCCTCGAAGGTGCACCAGAAGACGCGCTGGGCCGTGGGGGCATCCACTTTGCCGCCGGCCGTGATGGTGTCGATCACCAGCGAGCCGCTGTCCGACGAGGTCACGAAGAAGACGATCACCAGCACGATGCCGAGCGTCGCCGTGATGTTGGCGAGCGGCAGGCCGTTCAGCATCTCGAACAGCTTCAGCGGCAGCGCAGCCTCGCCTATCGAACTCATGCCCTCGTTGATGAGCGAGATGGCCGTGCCCCCGAAGGTCGTCATCCAGAGCACGGAGACGAGGCTCGGGACGAGCAGCACCGCGATCAGGAACTCCCGCACCGACCGGCCGCGTGAGACGCGTGCGATGAACATGCCCACGAAGGGCGACCAGGAGATCCACCAGGCCCAGTAAAACGCCGTCCAACCCTGCCGGAAGTTATCGTCATCCCGGCCGAACGGGTTCGAGAGAGCCACGAGTTCGCTGCCATAGGCGGCGAGGTTGCTGAAGAAGCCGGTGATGATCGCGATGGTCGGGCCGGCCAAAAGCACGAAGACGAGCAGGACTGCCGCGAGCCCCATGTTGACCTCGGACAGCACCTTCACGCCGCCATCGAGCCCGCGGAGCACTGAGATAAGGGCCACGGCCGTGATGCCGATGATGAGCCAGGTCTGGACCGTAGAGGTGTTGGGGATGCCGAACACGAACTCGAGCCCCGCGTTCGCCTGCTCCGCGCCGTAGCCGAGCGAGGTGGCGAGGCCGAAGAGCGTGGCGAAGACCGCGAGGATATCGACGATATGCCCCGGCCAGCCCCAGGTCTTCTCCCCGAAGATGGGGTAGAAGATCGAGCGCATGGTGAGCGGCAGGCCCTTGTTGAAGGAGAAGAGCGCCAGTGCCAGCGCGACGATGGCGTAGATCGCCCAGGGGTGCAGGCCCCAGTGGAAGATCGTTGCCGCCATCCCGAGGCTTTGCGCCGCCGCATCATCGCCTGCCGCAGCCCCCAGGGGCGCCCAGTCGGTCCGCACGCCGCCCTCAACAGCCGTGCCGCCGAGCGAGGACTGATAGTGCGAGATCGGTTCGGAGACGCCGAAGAACATCAGCCCGATGCCCATGCCTGCGGCAAAGAGCATCGCGAGCCAGGCGAAATAGCTGTAGTCGGGCTTCGCATCGACACCGCCCAATCGCACGCTGCCGAGCGGGGAGACGATGAGAGCGAGACAAAGGATCACGAAGACATTGGCCGCGCTCAGGAAAAACCAATCGAAGGTCGAGGTGATCCAGCTGCGCATATCGTTGAAAACCGGACCGATGGTGTCCTGAAACGCCATGGTCAGGAAAGTGAAGGCCACGATTGAGAGGCCCGATACCAGAAATACCGGGTTATGGATGTCGAGGCCGAACATCGTGATGTTGTCCTGCCCGATCTCGTACTCGGTTTCGATGAGGGAAGCGGCGCCTTCTGGGCCAGGTATCCCTTGTCCGTCGGTGGTCTCTGTCATTTTCTCGTTCTCCCGCGACGTGAATTTGGAAGTCTCGCATCAACCTCACCAAGATTGAAAGCGTAGTCTTGCCGGGATCTGGCGCGTTGTTGCGCGGCTCTGGCGGCGGTTTATCGCAGAGAACCGACACGGTGCTTGCCATGTCTACGGACGACTGGCATGGGCAGCGGATGCCCGCCCAACTCTCTTATGCAACCGTTCACGCCTGTTTTGAGCGCCTACGCGCGGCTCGCCCCGAGCCCGAAGGCGAGCTTGAGCACACGAATGCCTACACCTTGGTCGTTGCCGTCGCCCTCTCGGCTCAGGCCACGGACAAGGGGGTCAACAAGGCGACGCGGGCGCTCTTTGCCAAGGTCGATACGCCTCAGAAGATGCTGGCTTTGGGCGAAGAGCAGCTCATCGAGCACATCCGCACCATCGGGCTCTTTCGCAACAAAGCGAAGAACGTGATGAAGCTCTCGCAGATCCTGGTCGACGAGTACGGCGGGGAGGTGCCGTCGAGCCGCGCCGCCCTGTCCTCGCTGCCGGGCGTGGGGCGCAAGACCGCGAATGTCGTTCTCAACATGTGGTGGCGCTATCCTGCGCAGGCGGTGGACACGCATGTGTTTCGCGTCGCCAATCGCACCGGCATCGCGCCGGGCAAAGACGTGGTCGCCGTCGAGCGGGCGCTCGAGGATCAGATCCCCGCGGCTTTCGCGCTCCATGCCCATCACTGGCTGATCCTGCACGGCCGCTACACCTGCGTCGCGCGCAAACCGAAGTGCGAGGAATGCGTGATCGCCGATCTCTGCGCCTTCGAGGAGAAGACGGGCGGCGCGCTGGTCGAAGCGCCGGTCAAGCCAGAAGCAGGGGTCGAGAAACCTGCAGCGCGTAAGGCCAAGCCCGCGCGTGCGAGCAAACCCGCGCGAGAGGGCAAACCAACGCGTGAGACTGCGGCGAAGTCGGCCCGCACCGCCAGGGGCCCGGCACGCCAGCGCCGCACAGCGACGACAGATGCAGACAGATCGGAAGGGACGTGATGACCGAGACGGGAAACGGGCGCAACAGCCCGACCAGCAGCCAGACCAGCACTGGGGGCGATCGGCTCCATCTCGTCGGCATCGGCAATGCCCTCGTCGACGTTCTCTCGCGGGTCGAGGACGCTTTCCTCAGCACACACGGTGTTGAGAAGGGCGTGATGCAGCTGATCGATACCGAACGGGCCGAGGCGCTCTACGGCGCCATGCCACCGGCCACTGAGGTTTCCGGCGGCTCCGGTGCCAACACGATCGTCGGCGCGGCGCAGATGGGTCTGCGGGCGGGCTACATCGCCAAAGTGCGCGATGATCAGCTGGGCCGCATCTTCGCCCATGATATCCGCGCCGCCGGCGTGCGCTATCCCGGCCCTATCGTGCCCGTGGGCGCGCGCGACGACGCCCTTGCGACGGGCCGTTGCCTGATCTGCGTGACCCCTGATGGCGAACGCTCGATGAACACCTATTTGGGCATCTCGACCATGCTCGAGAGCGTGGATCTGGACGAGGCGATGCTGGAGCGGACGGATTGGCTCTATCTTGAGGGCTATCTGTTCGACACGCCCGAGGCCAAGGAAGCCTATGCTCGCGCCATCGCCGCTGTGCGCCGGGGCGGTGGGCGGATCGCCTTCACCTGCTCCGATCCCTTCTGCATCGCCCGCCATCGTGACGACATGAACCGGCTGATCGACGAGCATGTGGATCTGCTCTTCGCCAATAAGGCCGAGGCTCTGGCGCTTGTGGGTACCGAGGACGAGAAGATCGCGGCCGAGACGCTGTCGCGGCGCGTGGAGCTTGCCGTCATCACGCTCTCGGAGGATGGCGCGCTGGTGCGCCGGGGTGAGCACGAGGTCCGGGCGGCGCCCCAGGCGGTGGATATCGTTGATGCGACGGGCGCCGGCGACCTTTTCGCCGCCGGCTTTCTGGCCGGGCTCGTCCAGGGACTCGATGACGCGCGCGCCGCCCATATGGGCAACACGGCCGCCGCCCATATCATCACCCGCCTTGGGCCCCGCAGTGCCACGCTGCGCGCGGCGATGGCGCAGCAGGCCTTCCCCGTCGGCTGAGCCGGCTCAGTCCAAGACCACCAGGCGCGAGTGCGGCGCCCAGCGGGCGAGGATCCAGGCGAGATCCCCTTTGTCGAAGGCCACGCAGCCCGCCGTCGGAAACCGCGGGCGCCGCCAGCAGTGGACGAAGATCGCCGAGCCGAAGCCGGGGACTGCGGGCCGATTATGGCTGGTCACGGCGCAAAGGTCGTAGAGCCCGTCGCCCCGGCGCATCCGGTCGCAGGGATAGGCATGGGGCAGCAGAACCGGCCGGTTATACGATGGATCCGCCTGATCTTCGGACCAGCCGCGTCGTGGACCAAGCGGCACCACGGGCAAGATCGTCGGCGGCCGGCGGAGCCGGTCAGGGCGCCCATAGAGCCAGAGGAGCCGATAAACTCCGGCAGGCGTCGTCCCATCCCCTTCTCGCTTGAGCCAGAACGGCACGATGCCCGACCGCCCGACCGAGACCACAAAGCGGCGCCCACGAAACCGCGCGCTCCAGCGGCCGACCACCAGATCGGAGGAGCGCGGCAGGATGCGCAGCCTCATAGCAGATGGCCCGACTTCGCGGCCTTTGTTGCCAGGTAGCGTTCGTTGAGCGGGTTGAGCCCCACCTTCAACGGCACACGCTCGGTGACGGCGACGCCAGAGGCGCGCATCATCGCGAGTTTGCCGGGATTGTTCGTCATCAGACGCGTGGCCGAGAACCCCATCGCCTTCAGCATCTCGGCGCCGAGGCGGAAGTCGCGCTCATCGTCCTCGAAGCCGAGGCGATGATTGGCCTCCACCGTATCGAAACCCTCGTCCTGCAGCGCATAGGCCCGCATCTTGTTGGCCAGCCCGATGCCGCGGCCCTCTTGGTTCATGTAGAGGATCACACCGGTCCCCTCGTCGGCGATCTGCGTCAGCGCCGCGGCGAGCTGGGGGCCGCAGTCGCATTTGAGAGAGCCGATGACATCGCCCGTGAAACAGGCGGAATGGAGCCGCGCCAGCACAGGCGCATCCCGCGGCGCATCGCCGATTTCGACGGCATAGTGCTCCTCACCCCCGTCATCGGGGCGAAAGACATGCACGCGTCCATGCTCGGCCAGTGCCAGCGGCACTCGGGCGCCTGAGACGCGGCGCATGCGCACTTGGGCATCCGCGGCCCCGGCGACGACACTGGCATCGAGACAGGTAAGCTCCGCCTCCCGTGCGAGGGCGGCCACGGCTGCCCCGTTCGGTGAGACCAGCAGCAGCGCCGCGGGCAGCAGGCGCGCCTGTTTCGTAAGGGTGATCGCCAGGCTGTGGAGCGCGGCCGAGCCGTCGCGGCGGGTCAGGTAAGGACCTTTGAGCGGCGTCGCCATATCGGCGCTGGGGTCGGCCGTCGCTCGGATCCAGAGCGCCTGGGCCGTGGCCGGCACGGCGATGCGTGCGATCGTCCCGTCATAGGCGCGGGCGCGGAGCGTCTCGGCGCGCCGATGCGTGATGGCGAGATCGAGCAACACGTCCGACCCTAGTGCCTCGGGCACGCAGAGCGCCCGGAGCCCAGCCAAGCGGTCGGCTCGCAGTGTCTCGGCCGCGAGGACGAGCGCCCCTGCGCCAGTACCTGCGTCCTCGCCCGTCTCGAGCAGAGCGATTGGCGCCCCCATCCGAAGATCGGCGCGCGCGCGGGCGACGCGTTCCTCGTCGGTCAAGGCAACGGCGGTGGAGCTCGAGCGTGTCATGGCGCTCACATAGCGTGTACGACGCCCCTCTGCACCTCCCAGCGCCGCGGCACGATCAAACGTTTTGAAACACAAACGGCACTTACGACACGTCCGCGCGAGATGATGCAATGCAGGCAGCACTGCTGCCCCCGGCTTCCCATGTAGGCGCGGCTACAGAAGGCGGGGCCGCCCGCTTCGATAGAAGAAAATGCAGGAGAACGCCCATGTCCGTCGCCCGTAAGATCCTCCTTGTCGATGATGATGCTGATCTGCGCGAAGCGTTGGCCGAGCAGCTGGTGTTGATCGATGAGTTCGATGTCTATGAGGCTGAGGATGGTGCCAGCGGCATCGAGCGGGCCAAGGCAGAGATGCACGACCTGGTGATCCTGGACGTGGGCCTGCCGGATATGGACGGGCGCGAGGTGTGCCGCTTGATGCGCCGTCAGGGTGTGAAGTGCCCCATCGTGATGCTGACGGGCCAAGTCTCGGACAGTGATCAGATCCTCGGCCTCGATGCAGGCGCTAACGATTATGTGACGAAGCCCTTCAAGTTTCCGGTGCTCTTGGCGCGCATCCGCGCACAGCTGCGCCAGCACGAACAATCCGAGGATGCGGTGTTCCCGCTCGGGCCCTACACCTTCCGTCCCGGTGCCAAGCTCCTCACCGATGAGACCGATCGCAAGATCCGACTCACCGAGAAGGAGACCAACATCCTCAAGTATCTCTACCGCGCCGGCGGGCGTACCATCGACCGCGATACGCTGCTGCGCGAGGTCTGGGGCTACAACGCTGGGGTGACAACGCATACGCTGGAGACCCATGTCTACCGACTGCGCCAGAAGATCGAACCTGACCCTGGGCAAGCCCGTATTTTGGTGACCGATGCCGGTGGATACAGGCTTGGGTTGTAGCGCGCGGCTCTTGAAGACTCGGAGCACGAGACGATATGCTGGCTACGGCAGCGGATCCCCCCTCAACCCGGCTGCCTCGGAACGGGAGCCCCCTCTGCCCGTTCCATCAGGCCTGAAAGGCCGGCGCCCGGTGCTTTCCCCCAAGGCACTGGGCGCTTCCTTTTCGGGCGCCAGGGTCCGCGTTTCATCGCCGAGATTGCCGTGCGCGCGCTTGCCGGCTAGGCCATTGAGCCGAGACGCCAGCCGCCGGAAAAGACCCCATGCCCCTCACGATCGCCACCTGGAACATCAACTCCGTGCGCCTCCGCGAGGGGCTCGTGGCCGATTTTTTGGCCGCGGAAGAGCCGGATCTGCTGTGCCTGCAGGAGACCAAAACACCGGTCGATAAGTTCCCGCGGGAGCGGTTTACGGAGCTTGGCTACCCCCATCTCGTGGTGCGCGGGGAGAAGGGCTACAACGGCGTCGGCATCCTCTCTCGCAGGCCGATTGAAGATGCGGGGCAGGTCGATTTCTGCGGTCGCGGCGATGCCCGGCACGTCGCTGCCCGGCTCGAAGACGGCACCTTGATCCATAACCTTTACGTCCCGGCCGGCGGGGATGAACCGGATCGAAACCGCAACGTCAAATTTGCCCACAAGCTTGATTTCGTTGCGGAAATGGCGAGCTGGCAAAGTGAGGCGGGCGCGCGGGCCATCGTCGTCGGCGATCTCAACATCGCGCCTCTGGAGCATGATGTCTGGGATCATAAGAAGATGCTAAAGATCGTCAGCCACACGCCGGTGGAATGTGAGGCGTTCACAGCCGCGCAGCAGGCAGGCGGGTGGCGCGATGTCGCCCGCGAGGACGTTCCCGAGCCGGAGAAGCTCTTTTCCTGGTGGTCCTATCGCGCCAAGGATTGGGCGCTCTCGAACCGAGGCCGGCGGCTCGACCATATCTGGTCACGCGGGCTCGCATCGGTCGCGGGTTCGACGCGGATCCTGAAGGACTGGCGCGGTCGTGAGAAACCATCGGATCACGTCCCCGTGCTCGCCAGCTTCGACATCGACTGAGACCGTAGGGCGACGCGGTTCGCGTCTCGGCCACCGAGTGCTGGGCGCGGTCGTTTGCGATGCGGTCATCGACGCAGGGCCGCCATCGGCGTTCCCAGGAGTTTCGATGGCCCACGAATCGCCCTGTCGCAAGCGCGCGCTCACGACGCTCAGCCGCGATCCGGTTCGGCGATGAAAAAGAGTTCGCCATCGAGACGAACATTCGCGCGGATCTCGGAAAGCGCGATCGTCGTGGTCAGACCCTGGACATCGACGACCACCCATTGCCGCAATTCGAGCGGCTGATCCGCGAAGACCATGGTGATGGACCCCTGGTCCGGCTCTGCCGGATCGATGGCGCGTACCCGGATCTGACCATTGCCCCGCGCGATCTCGGTGACCGCCCCTTCACGGCGCAGATCCACGCGCTCGCGCAGCAACAGCTCGAGCGGCGTCTGGCCGAGCGGATAACGGTCGAGCGTCTCCGCCTGCCGGTCATAGACCCCCACCCAAGTGCCATCCGCGATGATCAGCGCCGGGTTCGGCAGATCGTATTCGAAGCGCACGCGCCCCGGGCGGCGCATATAGAACTGCCCCGTGCTCACATCCCCATCGGGCCCCACCTGGACGAAGGCCCCCGTGAGCGTTGTCGTCCCGTTCAGATAATTCGAGATCCGCGCGAGATCCCGCGCATCCTCGCCCGAAAACGACTGGCCCGCAGCCCCGCTGGGAAGGGCAGCGAGGGTGATAAGGGCACAGGCCGCCCGACCAAGTTCACGACGTTGCATGGCCTTCCTCTAGCGGATCGCGGGCCCGTCTGACCAGCCCGCAAGCATGGCACGCGGGCAAGCGCCCACTCCGGCGCGCCCCGAGGCCTCGATGGCAACCACCAAGAACGAGGTCCCGGATCAAGTCCGGGACTCTTGCGGTCGTCGAACGGTCGGCGGCTGAGCGTCAACATGCATCAGGGGGTCGTGAAAACAGGCGGCATGATCTCGGTCTCGAAAAACCAGGGCAGCCTCTTATCCAGGTGCATGTGGCCGTCTGCACCGATGTCGCTGAACGCGTCGAATGCCTCATAGCAGTAGCGGAAGGCATCGAGGATTGGTCTTCGCCAGGGGGCTTCCATGCTCTTGTAGACATGATGGTTGCGACCCCAGCGGAAGCCAGCGTGATTGACAGTGTCGCGACCAGAAACCGATTGTATCAGCAGCAGCGCCGTTGCCGCTTCGAACCCGTCTTCGTCGGGCGAGTGTGTAACCAGTTCGACGACTTCGGAAGGATACCATGTCTCTTCGTCTGTCATGATGCAGTCTGGCCGCGAAAGGACGGCGTCGAGCGCGGCGAGATGGCGCTCGATGTCTTTGCCGTAGTCCAGTGCCGCGATGGACCGCCGTTGGTTGTGGGTCATTGAGCGAGCCAAGGGCACAAGCCGCGCGATGATCTCGGCTGGGGCACCCGTGATGCAGTCTGCGTCCTCGGCCTTCACATCCAGATGCGCGATGCCACGGCGCCTCGCATCCCGGAATCCGTTCATCAGGGCGGCACGGATTGGAGCGGGCGCGGCTCGAAAGATCTCGAAACCTGAATCCCAAATCCACAGCCAGTCGTCCTGCCGGTCACCGGCCTCGATCGCCTCTGTAAGAAACGTCGCAGTGGCCAGGGTTGCGCCTTTCGGATCCTCCTGGGGCGACACCATGGCGAGCATGAGCGCGTTGTGCAGAGCGCTGCCCGCCACGGGCATCATGCGCGGATCTGTTCGCCGCAGTGCCTCGAACTGTTCGATCCCGGCCACGCCGAGCGCCAGAATGGCGGCCGGAACCCCGAGGCTAGGCTCGCGGGCAACCGCGCGCAGGTCTGAGATCGTCTGAATCTCTCCGAGAGAATGAGTGGAGAGGTCCATCTTCTTTAGCGCTCCTCGACCAGGATTTCGCGTTTGCCGACGGCGTTGGCGGGGGTGACGACGCCTTGGTCCTCCATCATTTCGACGAGGCGGGCGGCCTTGTTGTAGCCGATGGCGAGTTTGCGTTGGATGTAGCTGGTTGAGCATTTGCGGTCGCGCGCGACGATGGCCACGGCCTTGTCGTAGAGCGCGTCGTCTCCGTCACCCGCCGCCGCGAGGCCGAGCTTTTCGTCGACGAGGTTTTGGGTTTCCTCATCCGCGCCCTCGGTCACGGCCATCACGTAGTCTGGCGTGCCCATGGATTTGAGGTGGCGGACGACCTCCTCGACCTCCTCATCCGAGACGAAGGGCCCGTGCACGCGGGTGATGCGCCCACCGCCGGCCATATAGAGCATGTCGCCCATGCCCAGGAGCTGCTCCGCACCCTGCTCGCCCAGGATCGTCCGGCTGTCGATCTTCGAGGTGACCTGGAAGGAGATGCGCGTCGGGAAGTTCGCCTTGATCGTGCCGGTGATGACATCGACCGAGGGGCGCTGCGTCGCCATGATCAGGTGGATGCCCGAGGCGCGGGCCATTTGGGCCAAGCGCTGAATGCAGGCCTCGATCTCCTTGCCGGCGACCATCATAAGGTCCGCCATCTCATCGACGATGACGACGATGAGCGGCATCTCCTCCGGCTCGAACTCCTGCGTCTCGTAGACGGGCTCGCCGGTCGCCTCCTCGAAACCCGTCTGGATCGTGCGGGTGAACATCTCGCCGCGAGCTTTGTAGTCCCGGCAGCGGGCGTTGTAGCCGTCGATGTTGCGCACGCCGAGCTTGGACATGCGGCGATAGCGCTCCTCCATCTCGGCCACGACCCATTTGAGCGCGACGACCGCTTTCTTCGGGTCGGTCACCACGGGCGCGAGGAGATGGGGGATGTTGTCGTAGACGCTGAGCTCCAGCATCTTCGGGTCGATCATGATGACGCGGCACTGCTCCGGCGAGAGGCGGTAGAGCAGCGACAGGATCATGGTGTTGATCGCCACCGATTTGCCCGAACCGGTGGTGCCCGCGATCAGCAGGTGGGGCATCTTGGCCAGGTTGGCGATGACGGGCGTGCCCTCGATATCCTTGCCGAGCGCGAGCGCCAGCGGATAGCGCGCATCGCCATAAGCGCGGCTCTCCAAGGTCTCGCGTAGCCAGACCTTCTCGCGTTCCGTGTTCGGTAGTTCGATGCCGATGACGCTGCGCCCCGGGACGGTCGCGATGCGGGCGGAGAGCGCGGACATGGAGCGCGCGATATCGTCGGCGAGCCCGATGACACGGGAGGCTTTGAGGCCCGGCGCGGGTTCGAGCTCATAGAGCGTGACGACCGGGCCCGGCTTCACCGAGACGATCTCGCCGCGCACGCCATAGTCTTCGAGCACCGTCTCGAGCATCCGCGCGTTTTCCTCGAGCGCTGCTTGGCTCTGGGTGGGGCGCTGGATGGTGACAGGGCTCGCCAGAAGCGCGAGGGCCGGCGCCTCATAGGGTTCATGGCCCGGGGCACTGGCGAAGAGGCTCGGCTGCGCCTCCGCTTCCGCCCGGCGGGAGCGAGGCCTACGGGCTGCAGCCTTCTGCGGTTGGGTCCGCGCGGCGCGGGCGAAGGAGGCCATGGGGTTGGCAGGAGCCCCTGCCTCCGATGCGCCGGCAGTCGCCGGCGGCTCATGGCGCGTCCCTTCCGCCGATGGCTCGGCCTGATCGAAGATATCGAACTCTTCCGGATCATAGGGGTCATAGAGGGGCTCGCCGTCCTCTTGCCCTGTCGCCATGGGCGCTGCCTGGCCGTGATCGCTGCGGGGGCTGTCTACGGGCTGGCGTCCCTCCAAGTCGTAGGCGTGATCGCGATCGATGCCAGCGCTCTGATCTTCCCCAGCAGAGGCGCGCAGAGAGCGCAGCGCCCCTGCGAGGGCGCCTGATGCTTGTCCGAGTGCCGCGTCCTTCTGGCCCTTGGTTGCCGCGGTTTTCGGGCGTGGATTGATGGCGTTCAGTACAGGCTCGGGCCCTCGGCCGGAGAAGGTGTTGCGGGTCGCTTGGGGCGCGGAAGCGTCCGCTGTCTCGTCGCGACGCCTCCGCGAGAGGAAGCCGCCGAGGAGAGAGAACCCGCGCCGAGGACCGCGATCCTCTATGTCGGACGGAGGCGTGGGTTCGCCCGAAGTGAGCGCCAGAGTGTCGAGATTGTCAGCACCTGGCTCGGTGCGCCCGACCCGCGCGTCCTGGGGGGTCTGCGGTGCTCGGGGACCGGGATCGACTTTGGGCCGCTCGCTGGCGTGCCCGACCAACCGGCGCAGCGGCGCGGTCAAGAGCCGCCCTGCGCGGCCGGTGGCCAGCGTTTCGGTGCCCGTTTCAGGCGCCATATCGACGTCTCGTTCGGCCCCGCCCGCTCCGTCTTCTACAGGATTGGTCAGAGCATCAGGCTCGGCACTGTCCGCATCGCGGCGTGGCAGGCGGTGGGACAGCGTTTCGGGGTCGGCAACGCGGCGGGCCGTATTGCGAGGTGTTGCTGGGCCCAGCCGTTCGGACCGCGGCCGAGGATCGACGGCTTCCCTCCGCCCAAAGCCGCCCGTCAGCAATCGCCAGAGATCGACGGCGACGAGACCGAGCGACCGGAGCATCCAGCCAGCCGCTGCGCGAGCCTCGCCGGCCGAGACACCGAGGGCGAGGGCGCCGAGGACCAGGGTGGCAAGCCAGGCGCCGCCGGCAACCCAGTTGAGCGCGATCGCTGGCGGGAGGGTGATCGAGGCGATGAGCACGGCCGCGCCCCGGTCGCCCAACACGCCGCCAAGGCCCGCGCTCACGTTCCAGCCTTCCCAGGGCGCGTTGAGGGCCGCAAAGATTGCCAGCGCGCCGATGGCGGGGGGCATGGCGACGAGCCGACCCCAGAAGCGCTCATCCCCACGCTCGGCCGCCAGCCGCCAACCCCAGGCGAGGCAGAGCGCGACGAGCCCCCAGGCGGCGAGGCCCAATCCCTGCATCAGCGGATCGGCCAGCATCGCACCAGGCGCGCCCAACCAATTGGTCGGCGCGCGGCCGGTCGCGGTCAGTAGGCTCGGGTCGCGAGGATCGTAGCTCAGCAGGGCCGCGGCGAGGGCCAGGCCGAGGACGAAGGTGCCGACACCCGTCAGCCGGCTCGCCATCGAGGACAGCCAGGCCATGGCGGGATGCTCTTCCCGCGGCGCTCTGGCGGCACGGGGGGGCGGGTTCGCGGCTTCGCGGTTGGCGCGTGGCGCGCGGGCGTTCCGCTCGCGCCGCCCGCGCCGGGGTTCGGGCGTCGCCTCGGCATTATCGCCCCAAAAGACCGCCATGGCCGTCTCCTCCCCTAGATCCCCCAGGCGCAGCCATCGCGCCGAGGCGCCCCAGCCGCGCGCGTCACCGCCCCACGCCGACCGGGCG